>CAJWQN010000040.1 GCA_913045505.1 uncultured Rhodospirillaceae bacterium
GGGCGGCGGCGGTGGCGGTGCTGATGGCGCTGTGGTGGATCACCGAGGCGCTGCCGATTCCGGCGACCGCGCTGCTGCCGCTGGTTCTGTTCCCCCTGCTCGGCGTCGCCGACATCAACGCCGCCGCCGCCCCCTACGCCCACCGCCTCGTATTCCTGTTCATGGGCGGCTTCATGATCGCCCTGGCGATGCAGAAATGGAATCTGCACCGGCGCATCGCGCTGATGATCATTGCTCGGGTCGGCACCGGCCCGGCCAGCATCGTCGGCGGCTTCATGCTCGCCACCGCCCTGCTCAGCATGTGGGTGAGCAACACCGCCACCACCTTGATGATGCTCCCCATAGGTCTGTCGGTGATTCAGCTTCTGGGGAGTGGCGAGCAGCGGGCGCGGAGCCCGGGTGCCGACAATTTCGCGATCGCCCTGATGATCGGCATCGCCTATGGGGCCTCGCTCGGCGGTGTCGGCACCCTGATCGGGACGCCGCCCAATGCGTTCATGGCCGGCTTCATGGAAAAGACCTACGGCGTCGAGATCGGTTTCGCCCAATGGCTGCTGATCGGGCTGCCGCTGGTCGCCGTGATGCTGCCGCTGACTTGGGCCCTGCTGACGCGGCTGGTGTTTCCGGTTGGCGGCGCGGGGGCCACGAACGGCGGCGCGGTGATTGGGGATGCGCTCAGGGCGATGGGGCCGATTTCTCGGGGCGAGCGGATCGTGCTGGCGGTGTTCATCGCGACCGCCCTGGCATGGATCTTCAGACCGTTGATCGCCGGAGCCGTGCCGGGCTTGAACGACAGCACCATCGCCATGGCCGGCGCGTTGATCCTGTTCGTGATTCCGGTCGATCTCAAAGCGGGTCGATTCGCCCTCGATTGGGATTGGGCGAAGCGGTTGCCCTGGGGCGTCCTGATCCTGTTCGGCGGCGGCCTGTCGCTTGCCGGCGCGATCAAGGCCACCGGCCTGGCGGCCTGGATTGGCGCCGGGACCGCCGGCCTCGCCGGCTTGTCGGTGCTCCTGATCGTGCTGGCGGTGACCGTGATGATCATTCTGTTGACCGAGCTGACCAGCAACACCGCGACCACCGCCACCTTCCTGCCGATCGTGGCGGCGGTGGCGATCGGCCTCGGCGAGAATCCGCTGCTGTTGGTGGTACCGGCGGCGTTGGCGGCGAGCCATGCGTTCATGATGCCGGTGGCGACACCGCCCAACGCCATCGTGTTCGCCAGCGGCCATGTCACGATCCCGCAAATGGCCAGCGCCGGGGTCTGGCTGAACCTGATCGGTGTGGTGGTGATCACGGGGTTCGCCTATTCCGTGGTCCTGGCGGTGCTCGGAATCGAGCCCGGTGTCTTGCCCGACTGGGCCGTCAGCCCCGCGTGACCGGAACATGGCCCGGCTGGCCGCGGACCGGATCGAGCCAGAACCGGAGGACCGCGAGATAGGGTTCAACGCCGGGGTCCGGGTTTCGCCGGTCAGGATGCCGTATGCGATCCGCTCGAACGGGATCTCGAGCTGATGGAGCAACAGCCGCACCTTGTAGCCCCTGCCCGACGGCAAAAAATCGTACAATCGGATCATGGCTTTCCACCCTTCACGAACATGCCGCGACATCGTCTGGTAGCGAGCCCGGCTTTATTGGCGAGGTTCGGATGGCGGCCGTGATCCGAATCGGTATCGGGCTGGCCCTGGCCTATCTGGTCTTGGTCGCCGTCGCCTATCTGTGGCAACGCAAGCTCACCTATTACCCGGACCCGACCCTGACCGACCCGGCCGCCGCCGGCGTGCCCGAA
Organism: uncultured Rhodospirillaceae bacterium; assembly: GCA_913045505.1. Lineage (GTDB taxonomy): Bacteria > Pseudomonadota > Alphaproteobacteria > UBA7887 > UBA7887 > CAJWQN01. Next base: position 1,790 of record CAJWQN010000040.1, read on the forward strand.
ATGCGGCCCGTGACGCTGACCACCGACGACGGTCTCGCCCTCCAGGCTTGGTACGCGGCGCCCAGCGTGGCCAAGCCGATACTGCTCTTTCTTCACGGCAATGCTGGCAATATCGCCGGCCGCGGCTACAAGGCGAGGCCCTATCTCGATGCCGGCTACGGGGTTCTGCTGGTCGAATATCGAGGCTATGGCGGCAATCCCGGCGACCCCACCGAAGCCGGCCTCTACAGCGACGCCCGCGCCGGGTTCGCGTTCCTGATCGAGGCCGGGATTGGGACCGAAGACGTAATATTCTACGGCGAATCACTGGGCGCCGCGGTCGCGGTGGAGGTCGCGATGGGCCAGCCGTTGAGAGCCCTTGTGCTGGAAGCGCCGTTCACCTCGCTTCCCGATATCGGTGCCCTGGCTTATCCCTATCTGCCGGTCCGGCTGCTCGCGCGCGAGGGCTATCGTTCGGCCGCCAAGATCGGCCGGGTGACGGCGCCGGTGGTGATCGTCCATGGCGAGGCCGACCGGACGGTCCCAGTCGCCATGGGCCGGGCGTTGCTCGAGGTGGCGCCCGATCCCAAACAAGGGCTGTTCCTGCCCGGGGTTGGCCACAACGATGTCGGCGACTCCGGCGCTCCGGCCCGAATCCTGGCCATCCTGGACCAATTGCCGGACACGGCGGAACGTTGATCGGGGGAGGGCTGGACCCTATCATGGAGCGGTTCTGGGGCCACGGCATGGGATCGGGAGGACTATGCGATGGCGAAATCAATCGACTTCTATTTGGCTTTGTCGTCGCCATGGACCTATTTGGCGGGCCCCCGATTCGCCGAACTGGTCCAACGCAACCAACTCGAGGTTATCTGGAAGCCCTATGACATCATGCGCGTGTTCGGGCTGACCGGCGCCAAGCCGGTCAAGCAACGCCCGCCGCAAATTCAGGCCAACCGGCTGACCGAATTGGGCCGATGGAGCAAGTTCTTGAACATGAAGCTCAATCTCGAGCCGGCTCACTTTCCGGTCAATGCGACCCCGGCCGGGCGAATGGTGATAGCCGCCACCCAGGCCGGCGGCGACGTGATGGGCCTGGCCAACGGCTATATGTCGGCCGTGTGGGCGGAGGAACGCGATATCGGCGAGACCGAGACACTGGTGGCGATCGCCGACCAACATGGTTTCGAGGGCCAAGGGCTGCTGGCCAAGTCCGAGGAGTTGGAGGTCGAGGCCGCGTTCGAGAAGAACACCGAGGATGCCATCGCCGCCAACGTGTTCGGCTCGCCGATCTGGATTTACCAGGGCGAACTGTTCTGGGGTCAGGACCGGCTCGACTTCGTGACCCGCGCCGTCGAAGGCAACGCCTGATCGCATCGGCCGATCACATCATGACCCGTGTCACGATCACTGTTGTCGCCGCGCTATTGGTTGCCCTGGCGGCCGCGCCGGGTCTGGCCCGCGATACCCTGACCATCGGCATCACCCAGTTCCCGGCCACCTTTCATCCCAACATCAATTCGATGCTGGCCAAGTCCTACGTCCTCAACATGGCACTCAGGCCGATCACCACCTACGACCAGGACTGGACCCTGGCCTGCCTGCTGTGCACCACCTTGCCGACCATCGAAAACGGGCTCGCGGTCCCCGAGACCCTGGCCGACGGAAGCACCGGGGTCGCGGTCACTTACACCATCCACCCGAATGCGACCTGGGGCGACGGGACGCCGGTGAGCGCCCAGGACGTGGTGTTCACCTGGGAGGTCGGGCGCAACGAGCAAAGCGGTTTCGCCGGCCTCGAGGGCTACCGGCGGACCCTGGCGATCGACGTGATCGACGACAAGACCTTCACCGTCCACGGCGACCGGCTGTCCTACACCTATAACGCGATGAACGGCTTCTACATCCTGCCCGCCCATTTGGAGCGGGATGCTTTCGCCGAACCTTCCGAATACCGATTCCGCACCCGCTATGATACCGACACCACCAACCCCGGCCTTTATTTCGGCCCCTATCGAATCGTCGAAGTGGTGTCGGGCTCCCATGTGATGCTCGAAGCCAATCCGACCTGGTGGGGGCCGGCGCCAGGATTCCGGCGGATCGTGGTCCGGACCATCGAAAACACCGCCGCCCTGGAAGCCAACCTGCTGTCGGGCGCGATCGACTATGTGGCCGGCGAACTGGGCTTCACCATCGAACAGGCGCTGTCGTTCGAAAGGCGCAAGGGCGGCGACTTCGAGGTCCTGTTCAAGCCCGGTCTGATCTACGAGCATATCGACCTCAATCTGGACAATCCGATCCTGGCCGACCGGCGCCTCCGCCAGGCCCTGCTCTATGCCCTCGACCGCGAGCAATTGTCATCCCAATTGTTCGGTGGCCAACAGCCTGTTGCCCATTCCAACATCAACCCGCTCGACCGAATCTACAGCGCGACCGTGCCGGTCTACGACCACGATCCCGATAAGGCGGCGGCCCTGCTCGACGACGCCGGCTGGCGGCAGGTGCGAGACGGCGTGCGCCATAACGAGGCCGGCGAGAAACTGTCGCTGATCCTGATGACCACCGCCGGCAACAAATCGCGCGAGCTGGTCGAGCAGGTGCTGCAGAGCCAGTGGAAGAAGGCCGGGATCGAGATCGTGATCCGCAACGAGCCGGCGCGGGTCTATTTCGGCGAAACCATGACCAAGCGCGCCAATTCGGGACTCTCGATGTATGCCTGGCTGAGTGCCCCGGAATCCTTGCCGCTGACCACGCTCAGGTCGGACAACATCCCGAACGAGGCCAACGGCTGGTCGGGCCAGAACTATCCGGGCTACGCCAATCCGGAGATGGACCGCTTGATCGACGCGATCGAGATCGAACTGGATCCGGAGGCGCGGCTGCCGATGTGGGCCGAGTTGCAGCGTCTCTACGCCACCGACCTTCCGGCACTGCCCCTGTTCTTCCGCGCCGAGGCCTATTTCTTCCCCAAATGGCTGAAGGGCGTCCGTCCCAGCGGCCACATGGTCACCACCACCACCTGGGTCGAGGAATGGCACGCGATCGGGGACTGAAGCGCGCCCGGCCGATCATGTGGTCGGGGCGGCCGACGGGCCGCGTTCGCGGCCATCGCGCAGGAACAGGAGCAGCGGGATGGCAAGCAGGGTGACGATCATCAACAGCTTGAAATCGTTGATGTAGGCGATCGCAGCCGCCTGCCGGGCCACCTCGTGGTTCATGGCCAGCAGCCCGGCACTTTCGGTCAGGCTCCAGCTTTCCGGCATCCGCGTCGTGTCCATCAACTCGTTGAACGGGTGAAGATGGGTGCGCAATTCCTCGTGATTGGCCTGGGTGCCACGGATCAGCAGGCTGACCACCACCGAGATGCCGATGGAGCTGCCCATATTGCGCATCAGATTGAACAGGCCGGCGGCCTCGGTGCGATGTTCCGAGGCCATGGTCGAGAAGGTGACGGTATTGAGGGGCACGAAGAAGAAGCCGAGTCCGAACCCCTGAACGATGCCGGTCCAGATGAGCGTGAATTCGGGCACGTCGGCGGTGAAGCCGGTCATCTTCCATAACGAAAAGGCGGTCAGCAACAGGCCGAGGCAGATCAGCGGCCGGCCCTCCATACGGTCCAGAACCCGGCTCACGATCATCATCGCCGCCATCGCGCCGATGCCACGCGGCGCCAACACAATGCCGGTGGCCAGCACCGGATAGTCCATCAGGTTCTGCATATAGGGCGGCATCAGCACCAGCGTGGTCAGCAGAATCAGGCCGAACACGAAGGCAAGCACGAGGCCGGCCGCGTAATTCCGGTCCCTGAGAAGGCGCAAATCCAAGAACGGGTGGCGGACGAACAGCGAGTGGACCAGGAACAGGTAGATTCCCAGCGCCGCCAGGGCCGCCTCGATGATGATTTCGGGCGACGAAAACCAGTCCTTGAACTCGCCTCGGTCCAGCATCAGTTGAAACGCGCCGACGCCGAGGGCCAGCATGGCGAATCCGAACAGGTCCACCGGCCGCTGGCGCCGATCGGTTTCGGGCACGAAGGCAAGAATGCCCAACAGGGCCAGCAGGCCAAAAGGCAGGTTGATGTAGAACACCCAACGCCAAGAATAGAACTCGGTGAGATAGGCGCCCAGTGACGGCCCGATAATCGGCCCGACCATGACCCCGACCCCCCAGATCGCCATCGCCGAACCATGCTTCTCCTTGGGATGGGTATCGAACATGGTCGCCTGGGAGAGCGGCACCAGGGCCGCCCCGAAGCCGCCTTGGAACACGCGCCACAGCACCATCTCGAGGATCGAATCGGACAGCCCGCAGGCGATCGAGGTGATCGTGAAGCCGGCGACCGCGAACAGGAGCAGGTTCTTGCGTCCCACCCGCGCCGCCAGCCAGCCGGTGGCGGGCGTCATGACCGCGACCGCGACCAGATAAGACGTCAGCACCCAGGCGATCTGATCCTGGGTGGCCGAGAAGCTGCCTTGCATGTCCGGAAGTGCCACTGCGGCGATCGAAACGTCGATCACCTGCATGACCGTCGCCAGCATGACCGCCATCGTCACTAGGTGCCGGCGGGCTGGCCTCAATGGCACCGCGGCAACGCTTGCGCTCACTCGGCCCTCGCCAACCAAGCCAGCGCCGTGGTCACGAACTCGGGCAGCTCCCGTTCATGTTCGGTGTCGATCTCGACCTCGACGCTCATGCCGGCGCGAAGCGGCGGCTCGCCGTCATAATCGATGACCGTGAAGCGCACCGGCACCCGCTGGACGATCTTGACCCAGTTGCCGGTGGCGTTCTGGGCCGGCAGCACCGAGAATTCGGCGCCCGTGGCCGCGCCGATGCTCTTGATCCGTCCCCGCCACTCTCGGTCCGGATAGGCGTCGACCCGGATGACCGCGTCCTGGTCGACCCTGACATGGGTCAGATCGATTTCCTTGAGGTTGGCCTCGATCCAGATGCCATTGGTCGCGACCAGGCCGAACAACGACCGGGCGGCGCTCACATATTCCCCGGCCTGAAGGTCGATCTTGCTGACGATGCCGTCGGTGGGCGCCGAGATCACGGTGTCGCTCAAATCCAGCGCGGCCCGATCGCGTTCGGCCTTGGCGTGGAGATATTGCGGATGGCGTTCGGCGGGCAGGTCCGCGTCGCCGCCGATGTCGATGAGCAGCCGGGCAAGCTGCTCCTCGATGGTCACGATCTGCCGGTGAGCCATCGTCAGATTGTGGTGGGCTTCGTCGAACTTGGCTTCGGGAACCACGCCCCTGGCGCGCAGTTTCTGGCGGCGGTCGAACTCGCGCTGATAGTAATCGACATTGTCCCAGGCGGTTTGCTGTTCCGTCAGTTTTTCGCGATAGCGGGCGCGCATCGCCTCGATCTCGGCGCGCACCTCGCTCAGTCGAGCCTCGGCACGGGCAAGGGCGATTCCGAACGGCTCGTCATCGAGGCGCAACAGCAGATCGCCCGCGGCGACCAACTGATTTTCGCCCACCGCGACCTCGACCACCCGCGCCGAGACATCGGCGCTGATCATGATCTTGTCGGCCTTGACGTAGGCGTTTTCGGTCTCGATGAAGCGCCCACCAGTGGCATAGAAATAGCCGCCGATCGCCGCCGCCGCCAAGGGAACCAGGGTGTACAACACCGCGCGAACCACGAAGCCACCCGCTCGGCGCATCATGCCGGGCCGGCGTATCCTGGTCGCGTTCTCCGACATCGTCCGTCCTCTGTCCTCTGTCCGGCCTATTCGGCCGCTTCGCCGGGCGCCTTGACCTCGGCCTCGCGACCACAGAGATTGGCCTTGACGAGCAGCAACTGGTCGATCAGCCGGTCGCGTTCGGGCGGCGACAGGCCGGCCAGCGCCTCGTCGCCCATATCGGTGGCAAGCTCACGCATGCGTTCCAGCACCGGCGCGGTTTTCGGGGTCAGATACAGCCGCCATGCCCGGCGATCGTTGGGATCGGCCCGACGTTCGACCCAGCCGGCCTCGTTCAATCGGTCGAGCAGCCGGGTCAAGGTGATCGGTTCGACCTCCAGGATATCCGCGAGCCCGGCCTGATTGATGCCTTCGGTGCGCTGCAAATGCAGCAGCACCCGCCATTGCGATCGGGTCAGCCCCAAGGTCTTGGCGCGCCGGTCGAAATTCCGGCGCAGCAGCCGCGAGACATCGTGGGCGAGAAATCCGATACTGCGGTCCAATTCTTTCTGATCCATGGTCCTGTTGCACCCAGGGGCTTATAATAAGGACACTTATAAGATAGGAATGACATCAGTCGCCGACAAGCCCTTAATCGAGGTGCGGGGACTCGACGTGCGCTTTTCGGGCCGCGACGGCGCGATCGCGGCGGTGAGCGGGGTCGGCTACGCCATCGGGGCCGAGCGAACCCTGGGCGTGGTCGGCGAGAGCGGCTGTGGCAAATCGGTGACCGCGCTGGCGGTGATGGGGTTGATCGATCCGCCCGGCCAAGTGACGGGCGAAGCGATATTGCTCGAGGGCACCGATTTGCTGGCGCTGTCGGAAACCGAGATGGAAGCCGTGCGCGGCGCCCGCGTCTCGATGATATTTCAGGAACCGATGACCGCGCTGAACCCGGTGTTCACGATCGGCGACCAGATCGGGGAAGCGTTCACCACCCACCGGGCACTGGGCCGGCGCGAGGCGCGCGCCGCCGCCATCGACATGCTCGACCAGGTCGGCATCGCCGCCCCGGCGGCGCGAATCGACGACTATCCCCATCAATTGTCCGGCGGCATGCGCCAGCGAGTCATGATCGCCATGGCCCTGGCCTGCCGACCGGCGCTGTTGATCGCCGACGAGCCGACCACCGCGCTCGACGTCACCGTGCAAGCCCAGATTCTGGAGCTGATGCTGGAGATTCAGGGCTCTCTTGGCATGGCGATCCAATTCATCAGCCACGATCTCGGGGTGATTTCCGAGATCGCCGACGATATCGCGGTCATGTATGCCGGGCGGATCGTCGAGCGCGCCCCGGCGCCGAGCATCTTCGAGGCCCCGGCCCACCCCTATACCCAGGGCTTGCTGGAAACCGTGCCTCGAATCGGTGGCCGCAGGGACATGCTGCCGGCGATTCCGGGCAATGTTCCCGACCCGGCCCGTCTGCCCAGCGGCTGCGCGTTTCGGGATCGCTGTGCCCGGGCGACCGCACTTTGCGCGGCCAACCCGCCGGCCCTGGAGACGGTGGCATCCGACCATTGGGCGGCCTGCATCAGGGTCGGCCATTGACCACGGCCGCCACCCCGCTCCTGGAGTTACGGAATCTCAGCAAGGATTTTCTCGGCGCCCGAGCGGGGTGGAGGCGTTCGCGGGCCATGGTTCGGGCCGTCAACCGGGTCAGCCTGGAGGTCGGGGCCGGCGAAACCTTGGCGCTGATCGGTGAAAGCGGGTGTGGCAAGACGACCCTGGCCCGCACCGCCGCGCGCCTGTATGCGCCGAGTGGCGGGACGATTCTCTATCGGGGCGATGACGTCGGTCGTTTGCGCGGTGCGGCGCTGAGGCCGTTCCGGCGCGGTGTTCAGATGATTTTCCAGGATCCCTACGGATCGCTCGATCCGCGCATGTCGGTCGGCGCGATCATCGAGGAGCCGCTCCGCATTCACGACCTCGGCGCCCCGCGCGCCCGGCGACAACGAGTCGCCGAAGTGATGACCGCGGTCGGACTGCGGCCCGAACAGGCCAACAGCTTTCCGCACCAGTTCTCGGGCGGTCAGCGCCAGCGAATCGGGATCGCCCGCGCCCTGGCGCCCGAGCCGCGGTTGATCATCGCCGACGAGCCGGTCTCCGCGCTCGATGTCTCGATCCAGAGCCAGATTCTCAACTTGATGCGCGGCCTGGGCCGCGACCACGGGCTCGCCTATCTGTTCATCAGCCACGATCTCGCCGTGGTCGACTTCATCGCCGATCGGGTGGCGGTGATGTATCTGGGCGCGATCGTCGAGATTGGCGCCCGCGCCGGCCTCGTAACCCGGCCCCGCCATCCCTACACCCAGGCGCTGCGCGCGGCGGTGCCGGTGCCCGGTCGCGGCAAACGCCGGAGCGGTGACGCCCTGGCCGGCGACGTGCCCGACCCGTCCCGGCCGCCGCGCGGGTGCCCGTTCCACCCTCGTTGTCCGAAGGCCGCCGAGGTCTGCCGCGCCGCCAATCCGGAACTCGATCCGGTGCCGGGCGCCCCCGACCACCAAGTCGCGTGTCACTTCAAATGATCGGATACGTCGCCCAACGCCTCGTCGAGTCGGCGGTGGTGCTGCTGGTCATGTCGTTCGTCATCTACGGCCTGATGGCGCTGATGCCGGGCGACCCGATCGACATCATGGTCCAGTCCGATCCCAATCTGACCCCGGACGACGCCGCCCGTCTCAAGGCCCTCTACGGGCTCGACAAACCGATCGTCGAACGCTACGGCAACTGGCTCGCCGCCGCCGCCCAGGGCGATTTCGGCTATTCCCGGATTCACAACCGCCCGGTCCTGGAGATCCTGGGCGACCGATTGTGGAACACGATCTGGCTGATGGCGCTCAGTCTGTTGGTGTCGCTGGCGGTGGCGCTCCCGATCGGCGTCACCTCGGCGCTGAAGCCCTATTCCAAGACCGATTATGCGATCAATTTCGCCGCGCTGGCGGGAATCTCGGTCCCCGTTTTCTGGCTTGCCCTGATGCTGATCGTGGTGTTCTCGGTGATGCTCGGCTGGCTGCCGGCGGGCGGCATGAGCACGCTCGGCGCGGACAGCGCTCTCGACCGGGCCCGATTCATGGTCCTGCCCGTGATCGCGCTCAGCGTCGCCTCCATCGGCGGCCTCACACGCTACGTGCGCGCCGCGATGATGGAGGTGATGCGCCACGACTACGTCCGTACCGCCCGCGCCAAGGGCCTGCCACGGCACCGCGTGGTCCTCAAGCATGCGCTCCGCAACGCCATGATTCCGGTGGTGACGATCTTGGCGTTGAGCTTCGGGACCCTGTTCTCCGGCGCCCTCATCACCGAAACCATGTTTTCCTATCTGGGCATGGGCAAGCTGATCTACGACTCGATCATCGGCAACGACTACAACATGGCGCTGATCAGTCTGCTGTTCGCGACCGGCCTGGTGTTGGCCAGCAATCTGCTCGCGGATCTGTGCTACGTGTGGCTGGATCCGCGGGTCACCTACCGATGACCGGCCATGGCTGACACCCCGCTCCGTCGACCCGCCGATTCGATGCTGCGCCTGACCTGGTGGCGGTTCCTGGACCACCGCATGGCGCTTGCCAGCGCGGTCGTGCTGATCGCCCTGGTCACGCTGGCCCTGGCCGCGCCGCTGATCGCCGGCGCCATGGGCCTGGACGCCAACGACGTCGATCTGCTGGGCCGGTTCGGCCCTCCCTCCCCGTCTCATCCGCTCGGCACCGACGAGTTGGGGCGGGACGAGCTGCTCCGCCTGCTCCACGGCGGGCGGGTGTCGCTGTTCGCCGGGCTCGCCACCGCCGTGCTGGCGGCGCTGATCGGCACCTGCATCGGCCTTCCCGCGGGTTATTTCGGCGGTTGGCTCGATTCGCTGCTGATGCGCCTGACCGACAGCGTGATCGCCCTGCCGCTGCTGCCACTGCTGATCGTCATGGCGGCGATCGACCTGGGCAAGCTGGGCCTGCCACCCGACATCGCCACCGCGCCCGATGTGAGCCTCTACCGGATCGTGGTGATCATCGCCCTGGTCGGCTGGACCACGGTCGCCCGGCTGGTTCGCGGCGCGGCGCTCAGCTTGCGCGAGCGCGAGTTCGTGCTGGCCGCGATCGCCCAAGGCGCGGGGCCGATGCGAATCATGTTCCGCCACATTCTGCCCAACGCGATTTCGCCGATCATCGTCGCCACGACACTTTCGGTCGGCAACATCATCCTGCTCGAATCGGTGCTCAGCTTTCTGGGCCTCGGCATCCAGCCGCCGATCGCGAGCTGGGGCAACATGCTGACCAACGCCCAGGAACTGATCTACGAGGCGCCGGCCCTGGCGGTCTATCCGGGGCTCGCGATCTTCGCGACCGTGATCGCGTTCAACTTTCTGGGCGACGGGCTTCAGGACGCCCTCGACCCGAAGGCGCTTTCCGGATCGACCTAGGCATCCGCTCCGGCTAACCTGGCGCCGACGAACGAAGGAGGCGTCCATGCTTCGGGCACAAATCAGCCGCTGGGGCGAACCCTCGGCGGTGGTCGAACTGATCGAGATGGAGAGCCCGGCCCCGGGCCCGGGCGAGGTCCGCGTCAAGGTCGAGGCGAGCCCGATCCATCCGTCGGATCTGCTCAAATGCCGGGGGCTCTACGGCTACGGCGAAAGCGTGCCGATGCCACCGTTTTGGGGTGGAGTCGAGGGCGTCGGGCTGGTCACCGACGCCGGCGCGGATGTCGAGACTCCCAGGCCCGGTGAGCGGGTGATTTTGGCCCGGCTCGACGGCATTTGGGGCGACGAGCTGATTGCCCCGGCATCGGGGTTGACGGTCCTCCCCCCCGAACTCGACCCCCTGCAAGGATCGATGCTGATCGCCAATCCGCCGACCGCCGAGCTGATGCTCACCGACTTCACGACCCTCGAGGCCGGCGACTGGGTGATCCAGAACGCCGCCAACTCCGCCGTCGGCCGCCATGTCGTCAGCCTCGCCAAACACTCCGGTTGGCGCACCGTCAATCTGGTGCGCCGCCAAGAGGCGATCGCGCCGCTCGAAGCCCATGGCGGCGACGTGGTGCTGATCGACGGCCCGGAGCTGGCGACGCGGGTCGCCGATGCCATCGACTCCCTGGGCGGCGGCGCCCTGGCCAAGCTCGCCATCGACGCCGTGGGCGGCGACGCCACCGCGCGCATCGCCGGCTGTCTCGCGCCCGGCGGAACGGTCGTCAATTATGGCCTGCTCAGCGGCGAGGATTGTCGGGTTCCGGCGCGTTTGATCGTATTCAACGACATTCGGCTTCAGGGCTTTCTTCTGCCCCGCGGCCTCAAGACGCGATCACCGGCCGAAATCGCCGCACTCTACGAGCGGCTGCTCGGGCTGGCCATGGACGGCACGCTCGACGTCGAGATCGAAGCCACCTATCCGCTGGCCGAGATCGGCGCGGCCCTCGACCACGCGGACCGCGCCGGGCGTACCGGCAAGGTGCTGATCACGCCCTGACAGGCTTGGGACGGCGGTCGGGCGGGTTGGAATTTTCGATCGGTCGGTCGCGCTGATACATATTGCTGGACTTTGGTGCGCCCTGCGGGACTCGAACCTGCGACCCCGAGCCTGGAAGACCTTGGGATGGGCATTCTCGGCCATTCTGGAAGGGAAGATTCCGCCAGAGAATCAGTGGGTTAACGCTTCAGGATTGGCGCCGTTCCGACCGGAACATTCTCGCAACATACGTGCATGATTACACCAGAATTATACCAACTCTGACCCGGCCTGAATGAGAACACTGCCTACCACTCCCCCTCCCCTCCATCGCGAACTCCGTCCCCGACGACGGCGTGAGCGAGAACAGCGGCTCCCGGAAGCGTGCGCGCCGAGCTATGGCGCTCTCGAAGGGACAGCCCGTCAGATTGCAGGTTAAATTGCGTGGCCGTGGCCGCGGCACAACATCGATTTGCATCCAGTCGGTGCCGCAGTCGGTGCAGGTGCCGGTCGTGTCGGGTTGGAGCTTCTGGCGGCGCGCTGATGAACCACTCTACCCTGAGATCGAGCAATCCCCGTGTCGTTCGAAAGGTTAGGGGGGTTGGCAACCGGACAAGCCCTAAGGCTGTCCGGTCATTCACCATCGAGTGCGCGCCGGACCACCTTGAGAAGCTCATTCGCAACCAACGGCTTCATCACGAATTCTCGGACCCCGATCGACTTGGCACTATGCTCATTGATGCGCTGGCTGTAACCGGTGCACAGCACGATCGGAATGTCGGCGCGGATCTTCAACATCTCACGCGCCAGCAGATCCCCGGTCATGCCCGGCATGGTCTGGTCGGTGATCACCAGGTCGAATTCCTGTGGATGGTCGCGAAAGGCCTCCAGCGCGGCCAGCGACGAGGTATGGGACTCGACCTCATAGCCCTGGGCCGATAGCAGGTATCCAGCCAGCTCGGTTGCCGCCGGCTCGTCATCGACGAACAGAATGCGTTCCGAACCGCTGAGATTCCGCTCCTCGTCCACGGCCACCGGCAATATCTCGATCTCTTCGAACCGAGGCAAGTAGACCGTGAAGCGCGTTCCCCGAGCCGGACTGCTCCTGACCGTGATGCCGCCGTCGTGCGCCGCCACGATTCCATGCACCATCGCCAGGCCCAGCCCGCTGCCCTCGCCGATATCCTTGGTGGTGAAAAATGGCTCAAACATTCGCTTTTGGACGGCCTCGCTGATGCCGCCGCCAGTGTCCTCGACGGCGATCGTCATATAGCGGCCGGGCTTGAGAGTGCCGCTGACCACGACGAAGTTGTTGCCGACCTCGGCCTCCTCCAGGGACACCGACAACCGGCCCCCGGTCTCGGTCATGGCCTGGGCGCCGTTGTTGCACAGGTTGACCACGACCTGCTCGATTTGGGTCGGATCGGCAAGGACCATGCCGGTCGTGCGGTCCAGGCGCGGCTCGATCTCGATAGTGCTTGGCAGGGTGGCTCGCATCAATGCAACAATCTCGGTGAGGAGGCTGGCCGGATTGACCTCGACCTTCTCCGAGACCACACGGCGGCTGAAAGTGAGGATTTTCTGGACCAGGTCTCGGGCCCGCTCAACCGATCGGTTAGCAGTCTCCAGATAACCGCGAGACGGTGATTCCAGTGGCTGCTCGCGACTGGCCAGCTCGACGAAGCCGCTGATGATCTGCAGAATATTGTTGAAATCATGGGCGATGCCGCCGGCAAGCTGACCAATCGCCTCCATTTTTTGCGATTGGCGCAATTGCGCTTCGATTCGACGATGCTCGGTGACATCCTCCTCGACCGCCAGAAAATGAGTGATTTCGCCATTGTCGTCGTGGATCGGCGAAATGATTTCCCGACACCAATAGAATTCGCCGTTCTTCCTCCTGTTTTGGATATCACCGCGCCATTCCCGGCCCGAGGTCAGAGACTGCCGAAGCTCCTGGTAGTGCGCTGTCGGCGTGGTCCCGGACTTCAGCATCGCCGGAGTCTTTCCGATCGCCTCGGCGGCCGCGTAGCCAGTAACCTCGGTGAACATCGGGTTCACATAATCGATCCGCCCGTCGATGCCGGTGATGATGATGACGCTTCGCGACTGCTCGACCGCGCTCGACAGTTTGCGCAGCTCCTGCTCTGCGCACTTTAGATCGGTAATGTCGGTCACCACGGACACGCTGCCACCGTCCCTGGTTCTTTGATCCGATGCCATCAACCACAAATTCGGCCCCAGCCGGCGTTCGAAACGCGGGCCGGGATTTTTATGGCGGGCGATGCGGTCCTGGATCCATTCCTCTTCCCGACCCACGGCTTCGCCGATCAAACCCGATTCGGCAACGCCGCGCACCATATCGTCGAAATGGGCGCCGGGCACATGAAGATGCGCCACGTCCTTATAAAGCTCCAAATACCGCTCGTTCATCAGCACCAATCGGTCGTCCGCGTCGAGCAGTGCAAAACCTTCCGAAAGTGACTCGACGGCGTCACGAAGCAGGGCATCGGCCGCACTCGCCTGGTTATCGCGCAAGGCCAATTCCGCTCGTTTCAGCTCGGTAACATCCGTCGCAATCGTGGCGGTCCCGCCATCGGCCAATTTGTGATCCCGGACGACCAAATACCGACCGTCCGCGCGCTGAACCTCGAATGGGCCTCTCGGCACCCGGTGGCGGGCCAAGCGATCTTCGATCCAGCCCTGCTCATTCCCTTGGGCCTGTGGCAACAAACCAGCATCAACGGAAAATCGCACGAAATCCTCAAAACGGGAGCCAATCAAACTGTCGGGGGGGATTGCTGCGGTCACGGATTGCCAAGCCTTATTGCCAAAGATCAATCGATCGTCCGCATCGCACAACAAGAAGGATTCCGACAAATTATCGATGACGGAATAAAGAAGTACCTCGGTCGAACGTGCCCTTTGCTCCGCCTCGACAATCTCGGTGATATCATTCCCAGCCCCTCGGTAGCCCAGGAATTTGTCATCTGCCGACCACACCGGCTGGCCGTTGATCCGGGCATTACGAATCGCGCCGTCCCAGCGCCGAACCAGACAACGAAATTCTCTGAACGGTCGGCGGGAATCCAAATCTGCTTGGTGTGCCGCCCATTCGGCGTCGTCGGTATCCTCGGGAAGGCGCAGCTCGAACCGCGTGTGGCCGATCGAGACCTTCGTCCAGTGAGCGACCAAGGCGGTCGATAGACCGGAAAAGCGGGTAAAACGGTGCTCGGTGTCCGTTTCCCAAAACCAATCGGAGGCCGAGTCCGCGAAGTCCTTGATCCATTGCTCGCTTTCCTTCAGGCGCGCCTCGGCGACCCTTCGATCGGTCACGTCATTGAAAGCGCCGAGGATCGCCGTATCGCCGCCCCAATCGATCTTGACCGAGCGATTTTCCAGCCAAACCGGCTGACCATCCTTGCGTAGGGCCTCGAATTCGTAATGGCTCAACGGGTTTTCTCCGCGCAACCGGGCGTCGGCAAACTCCCTGATCCGCTTTTTTTCACCCGGCGCCAGCCAGGCATCAACGGTGCCCAAGCCGATGACCTCTTGGGGGTCGTCGTAGCCGAGAAGCTCGGCGAAAGCTTGATTCGCAAACAGCAGCGTGTCGAACCGACGCACCAGCATCCCGACGATTGGCCTTTCGATGAGCGTCCGAAACCGCAATTCGGCTTCATCCGGGGGTATCTTGGACGGCGGAGATTCTGTCATCGCCATTGTCGCCTGTGTCAATCGGCGTTGAATATTGACCCCCGATCGGCG
>CAJWQN010000041.1 GCA_913045505.1 uncultured Rhodospirillaceae bacterium
TTCTCCTCTGTCCCCGGTGTTCCGCGATCCGGAAAAGCTTACAGACTTTCAGCCATCCAGCCACGCAGGATGGACAGCGATTCATCCGGGTGGGAATCGATGATTTCTGCGATCTTCTTCACCGAGGACGCCTTGACCCGGCCGGCGACCTTGTTGATGTCGATCAGGGCTTCCTCTTCGGTCGGCTCGATCCCGGCGGCGGCCTCACCTTCGACGGCCGGTGCCCGTATCGGCGTGCCATCGGGCCCGATCAGCATCGGCTGCACGCCCGGCGCGCCGGGAATGCCGGGAACGCCTTCCAGGTCCGGCTCGCGTCCGGTCGGGATCGCGGCCAAGACCCGGCTCACGATCGGGCGCAACACCAGCAGAATGACCAGAATCGCGACAACCGCCAGGACCAGGATTTCCATGATCTTGAAATAGTCGGACTTTTGCAGGCCAAGGAACGGCTCGGTGACGTCCTCGACCTCCTCGATCGAGACGAACTGCATGTTGACGACCTCGACCGTGTCGCCGCGCGCCTCGTTGAAACCGATCGCCGAGCGCACCAAGGTCGCCAGCTGGGCCAGCTCGGCCTCACTGCGCGGCTGGTAGGTGCGGGCGTCGTCGTCTTCGTCGAGCTGTTGATAGATGCCGTCGACCAGCACCGCGACCGACAGGCGCTCGACGGTACCGGTTTCTTGCACGTGATTGCGCACGGTGCGCGATATTTCGAAGTTGACCGTCTCTTCGGTCCGCTGGCTGTCGTTGCGGATATCGCTCGACCCCTGGGCCTCGGTACCGGGCAGATTGTCGCCGACCGTGACATTCGGATCGGCCTCGGTGCTGCTGGACGAATCTTCGACCGTCTGGGTCGAGCGCACGACCTGGCCGTCCGGATCGTAGGTTTCCTCGTTCAGCGTGATCCGGTCGAAATTGATCTCCGCGGCGACCTCGACCCGCACGTTGCCAACCCCGACCGAACGCTCCAGAAGTTTTTCGACCGTTCCCTTGATTTGCTGCTCGTACTGCTGGCGGAATTCCTCGGAACGGGCGGCGACCGCGCCGAATTCCGACGGGTCCTCGGTGCCGGAAGCCAAAAGGTTGCCGTGGCGGTCGACGACCGTGACCCGCTCCGGACCGAGGCCAGGCACCGCGGCGGCAACCAGATGCTGGATGGCGGATATCTCATGGGCCGGCAAGCGCCCGCCGCCCCGCTGGCGCAGAAACACCGAAGCGGTCGGCTCGGTCCGCTCGCGCTGGAACATTTCCCGGCGCGGCAACACCACATGGACCCGGGCGCGATGGACAGAATTGAGGGCGGCGATGGTCCGCCCGAGTTCTCCTTCCAGGGCGCGCAGCAGATTGATGTTCTGGACGAAATTGGTCGTGCCCAGGCCGGCGGACTGATCGAACACTTCGTAACCCACGGAGCCGCCCGAGGGCAGGCCCTGCTCGGCCATGCTGATCCGCAACCGGAGCACCTGGTCGGACGGAACCAAGATCTGGCCGCCGGTCCCCGACAACTTGTACGGCACACCCATGGATTCGAGGTGACCGATAATCTGGCTGCTGTCCTCGGCCGAGACGTCACCATAAAGCAGCGCAAAATCCGGCCCGGTCAGGCGCGTGGCGAGAAACAAGAAGAAGCCGAGCATGGCAAAGCCGACCGCGCCCATACCAGCCAGCCGAACCGGGCCCAAGGCCCGAAGCGATCGCAGAAATCCGTCCACCGGCTGTTATCCTCGTCTGTGTCGCCGTGTTCCGACGCCCGTGGCTCGCGACTCCCAACCTGGCCCATGACCACGGGCCGGCGCCAGGCGGTGTCGCGTGCCTCCGGCGGGGATCGAGAATCGCACCGCCGAATCATTGGAACGAGCCCACATGCCAGCGTTTTAAGCCGGGCACAGTGAACAACGGGTTAACAGGGGCAATTTTTGCCTAGTTGGAGCCGATGGTCCAGCGCTTTAGGCGGGCGCCAAGCGCTGTCGCGCCGGGCGCGAACGCCGAGAGCCGGGCGGTGTCCCGCCCGGCCCTACGGCACGGCGTGGTGAAGAAGGGTGTTACCGGATGATCCGGACCAGTTCCTCGAGCATTTCGTCGGCCGTGGTGATCACGCGCGTGTTGGCCGAAAACACCCGTTGGGTCACGATCATGTCGGTGAACTCCTCGGCGATATCGACATTGGCCGCTTCGAGCGCCGAGGGCACGAAATCGCCGGCGCCGCTGCTCCCGGCCTCGCGCAGGTTGAAGCTGCCCGATCCGTCGGTCTCGGCATAGGTGTTGCCGGTGCGCGAGCTCAAGGAACTCGGATCGGCGAAGGTGGCGAGCGGTATCTTGAACAGGCGTTGGCTCTCGCCGTTGTTGAAGGTGGCGATCACGACGCCTTCCTCGTCGACGTCGACCGAGGAGAGCTGGCCGACCGCGGCGCCGTTCTGGTTGACGAAGGCGACGCTGAACGGCGCCGCGAACTGGCCGACGCCGTCGGTGCGATTGTCGGTGCCCCAGTCGAGCTGGACGGTGCTCGCGTTCGCGCCATTGGTCCACGTGATCGGGACCGTGCTGTTGAGCTCTCCGGTGGTGGCGTTGACCGATCCGGTGGTCAGGGAGGCGGCGGTGGTGGTCGCGTCGACCGTGCCGTCGCCGTTGAAGGTTATCGTACCTGATTCCAGGAGACCGTTGCCCGCCGTCACCTCGGTCGCGGTGTTGGCGAAGACCTCGACCGCCCAGGCGTTGGTGGCGGTCTTGATGTACCCGACGGTGAGGTTGTGTGCACTGCCCAGGGAATCGAAAATCTGGAAGGTGCGGAAGAACTGGGGCGACGTCCCGAGCGCGGGGGTGACGTTGTTGAGGGACATGTCGCCGGCGACATAGGCACTGATGGCCTGATCGGCGTCGAGGTTCATGCCGAATTCTGTACGGGTCGTCGGCGACGCGGTGCCGCCGATCTGGCCGACATTGATCGTTTGCACGCTCGAGAGGGCGGCGTTGGTCGCCGGAATGGCGCCGTTGGCGTCCAGCTGCCAGGCCTGCAGGAACACGCCGGCGGTGTTGCGCAGGTTGCCGGTGGAGTCGGGGACGAAGGACCCGGCGCGGGTATAGAGGAATTCGCCGGTCCCATCCGACAAGCTGTTGACGACAAAGAAGCCGTTGCCGCTGACCGCGAGATCGGTCGGCGAGGTCGAAGTCGAGATCTGACCTTGCTCGCCCACGGCGGCGAACGGCGCCGCCCGGACGCCGCCCGGCGAAAACGTACCGGCCGCGCCCGATTCGGTGACCAGGGTCGAGAACCGGGTCGAGTTGCGCTTGTAGCCGACCGAGGAAGCGTTGGCCAAGTTGTCGCCGATCGCGGCCATATTCTGGCTCTGGGCATTCAGGCCGCTGACGCCCGCGAACAATGCACCGGTCAAACTCATGTCAGATTCTCCTTCTTCTCGTCGTGGCCGTCCCGTTCGGACGGGCAAATTCGGAACGCCGATCGCGTTCTGTTGATTCCTCTTGACTTGCCGATCGTCATGTCTCCGCGCCCGAGGTCTGGCTGATCTGTCCTTGGCTTTGCAGGCTCTCGCGCACCTTCAAGACCTGTTCTATCGGCACCGTGATTCCGTCCACCGACAGCACCAGTTCGTCGTTGACCGTTTCGAGCCCGGTGACCCGTCCGACGAAACCGATGCTGGTCGAAAGAGACTCATCGTCCAGTCCGGTGGCCGCGACCGAAAGCGTGTAATGGCCATCGGGAAGCAATTGTCCGGTGGCGTCGCGCCCGTCCCAGACAAATCCGTGCTGCCCGAAGGTAGACTGGCCGTCGGTTCGGAACACCACCTCGCCGGAGTCGTCGGTGACGGTCAGTGCGACCGTGGCCGCGGGTTCGGTGAGGATATAGGTCCATTCGGCGGCGCCGTCGGCCAGGACCGAGGTGGCCCCCTGGGCCTCGATGCGATTGCCGAGGAAGGCGACCGCGCTGGTCGCGCGATTGATCTTGCTCAGATCGACCAGCGATTCCAGGTTCTGGTTCTGATTGATCTGCTGTTCGACCGACGCGAACTGGACCAATTGGCTGGTGAACTCGTTGGTGTCCATCGGCGACAGCGGGTCCTGGTTCTGCAACTGCGTGGTCAGCAGCAGTAGGAACTCGTCGAAATCATTGGCCAGCCCGGTCGCCGAGGCCACCGAGGTCGCCTTAACCGGGTTTCCGGCGATGCCGATGGGGTTGTCGATTTCCATGGCGCGGTCCTTCTCTGCCTTACACGCGGATGTCGAGGCCGGCCGGCGCGTCGCCGAGCACCGCGACCGTTTCGATCAGGCCATTCGGATCGGATCGGGCCGGATCCGAGTCGGCGGCCGGGTTGAGATCGTTTTCGCCGTCGCCGGCGGCGGTGTCGGCATCCTCGCCGCTGTCGCCATCCTCACTGTCCTCGCGAAGGCTGTAGTCGAGGCTGTCGGCTTCCGCATCGAGGCCGGCCTGTTGCAAGGCACGCTCCAGAGCGCGGGAATCCTTTTGCAGCAGGTCCAGGGTTTCCGGCCGGTCGACCACGATCGCGGCGTGGACGCGACCAGCCTCCCCGGTCTCGATCTTGACCTCGACCCGTCCCAATTCCGGCGGCTGCAAGTTGATCGTAAGCCGGCTGATGCCGTCTTGAAGCGCCTGACTGATCCGCACCGCGATCTGCTCGACCATGGCCGGCGCCTGGGCCGTGGCGCGGGCGGTGGCGGCCAGGGATTCGGTTGCCGACACGGCGCTGATGCCCGGCTTGCCAAGCTGGTCGGTCAGGGCGGCGACGGTAATGATCGGAGCCTCGGAGACAACCTTGGACCCTGTGGAGTCCGTACCGCCGCTCGACATCGGGTCTGCCGCCAGAAGGGTCGGCGACGACCCGGTCAACCGGGATTGCGCCTGCTCGATGGCGCCGGTGGCCGCATTGCCGTTGCTGCTGGCATTGGCATCGCCAACACCAGCGCCAGCACCAGCACCAGCGGCGCTAGCGGCCGTGCCACCGCCGGCCACGGCCCGCTGGGCCGACGGGTGGCTGGTGCCGGTGGTCCGGGTCCGGGAATCGGCGCCACTCGGATCGCGGCTCGTGCGGACCACCGGGCCAGGCGAGTCGGCGACCAGGGTCGGCGGCGTGACCGGGTCCGGCCGCGGGCCGGTGGTGCCGGCCGTTCGGGTCGCGACCGGCTCGGCGCTGGGTGCCGGCGTGCCGGTGAACCCGCTGGCCGGTGTCGGTGTGGGTGTGGCGGTGGACCCGTTGGCCGGTGCGGGCGTGGCGGTGAATCCGTTGGTCGGTACGGGCGTGACAGTCGACCCGTTGGCCGGCGCCGGCGTGACAACCGACCCGTTGGCCGGCGCCGGTGTGGCGGTGGACCCGTTGGCCGGCGCGGGCGTCGATTCGGTCATCGGCACGTTTTGGCCAGGCACGGCGCTGGAAACCGGTGTCGGTGCCGCGCTCGATGTGCCGACCGCCGCGAAAACCGTCCGCGGGGCGGCGCCCTGAGCGATTTGGGTGGTGGGCTGCGCCGGCGCGACAGGCTCGGCGCCGGCGCGGGCCGGTCCGGTCACCGGAGCGTCGCCGCGATGGGGGCCGATGGGACTGTTGGCGGCGGCGGTCGTTCCGAGACTTTGGACGATGGCTGTGGGATCGGTTGTCTCGAGACCCGGCTCCGCGCTTCGAACGGGCGTGGCCGGGATAACCACGGCTGGACCGGCGGTGGTGGCGGCCTTGGCCGGCACCAACAAGGATGCGGCTGACGTGGCCGCCGCCGTGGTGATCTCCGGCGCATTCGGATTGGCCATAACCACCGGCGGCTCATCGACCTCGCTTGGCGGCGTGCCATCGGCGGAGGGGACCGGGGACGGGGGCCTATCGTCGCCCGTGATCGGTTCGGCCTCGGCTTGCCCGGGCGCCTCCGGTGCCGTGTTTCGGGTGTCCTCCGGCGCCGCGGGCGGGGCCGGGTTCTCGGCCCGGTTTTCGGCGCGATCCTCGCTCCGCTCCGGTGACGCCTCGGGCGGGTCGTCCACTGCCGCGAGCACGCTCGAGAACGAGCCGTCAGCGTCGTCGCGGCTCCTCGAGGGTTCGGATTTGCCCGGAGCAGGCAGGAGATCGATCGGGAAAAGTTCCATGGGTCCAGCCCGAATTCCTTGTGTTGGCCCCTATCAAGCAATCTCCGGGCCAACCCGGCGCCCTGGGTAAATGGTTGATAAACAGTTAAAACCAGCCTGACCTGTCGGTGGAAGAGACGGCGCGAACCTGCCGGGCGGCAGCAATTTCACGGCGGCGGGGGGAAATTTTTGCCCGCCCGTTCGCCGATAGGCATCCTGGCCGACGGCCAGCGCTCAAATTCTTGATTTCCAGGGCTGTTTCGGCTATATATTATCAGTTCGACTAGGTCCCAGAATGATTGGACCCGAAACGATGGTAGAAATCAATCAGACGTCGGCGGCGTTCGCGAACGCGACTCCGTTCGCGACCCAGCAAACCCAAACCAGCCGCCAAACCAATCAGGACGAGCAGAACGAGACCCAGCGGGCCACGGCCAATGCCGAGGCGGTCGATTCCACCGACACCGCGCAAACCGTTGTCGCCCAGCCGGAAGCGACGTCGACCGCCGCGGTCGAGGAAGAGCAGTCGGTTGCCGGACCGGTCGGCGCAACGTCGGAGACCGCCGAGTCGCGGGACGAAGCCAGCGAGCGGGGCAGCGTCCTCGATATCTCGGTTTGAGGCCCTGCCCTCTCGAATCCCGCCCCCGCAAGGCAGACTTCGAACGGCGCCACCTCGGCGCCGTTTCTCATTGGCGATCGCCACCTCAACAGCCTTGAGCGGGTGGCGGACGCTTTATAAACTGGGTGCCGAACCTCCTCCATCGCGCGCCTCCAAGATCACAGAACGGCCACATGTCCGATCCGAATGTCCTTAGCCATGACCCCGCTCCGGAGCCGGCGGTCGGGATTGCCCTTGACCAGACCTTTCCCGAAATTCGCGACGGCGTGCGTGCGCTGTGCGCCGGCTTTCCCGGCGCCTACTGGCGCGAGAAAGATCGCGAGCGGGCCTATCCCGGAGAGTTCGTCGCCGCGCTGACCGAGGCCGGCTATCTCGCCGCGTTGATTCCGGAAGCTTTCGGCGGCAGTGGCCTGCCGATCGCCGCGGCGGTCGCGATTCTCGAGGAAATTCACCGGTCGGGATGCAACGGCGCCGCCTGTCATGCCCAGATGTACACCATGGGCACGGTGCTTCGGCACGGCTCGGAGGCGCAGAAGCGGCGCTATTTGCCGGCGATCGCGGAGGGGAACCTGCGTTTGCAGGCCTTCGCCGTCACCGAACCGGGCGCGGGCTCCGACACTTCGCGTTTGCAAACCACCGCGGTCAGGGACGGCACCGACTACGTGGTCAACGGCCAGAAAGTTTGGACCAGCCGGGCCGAACATTCGGATCTGATGGTGCTGCTGGCACGGACCACGCCTCGCGAGGACAACGCCGCCCGCCGCGACGGGCTGTCGGTTTTTCTGGTCGATATGCGCGAGGCGGTCGGCAACGGCCTTACCATCCGCCCGATCCGCACCATGATCAACCATGCCACCACCGAGCTGTTTTTCGACGATCTCAGAATTCCGGCATCGAGCTTGATCGGCAACGAGGGCGCGGGCTTCGGCTACATCCTCGACGGCATGAACGCCGAGCGCATCCTGATCGCCGGCGAAAGCATCGGCGATGCCCGCTACTTTATCGACAAGGCCACCGCCTACGCCTGCGAGCGCCAGGTCTTCGGCCGCCCGATCGGCCAGAATCAGGGTATCCAGTTTCCGATCGCGCGCGCCTATGCCCAGACCGAGGCGGCCGATTTGATGGTGCGCAAGGCCGCGGCAATGTTCGATGCCGGCCGGCCCTGCGGGGCGGAGGCGAACATGGCCAAGCTGTTGGGCTCGGAGGCGGCCTGGGCGGCCGGCGACACCTGCATGCAGACCCATGGCGGCTTCGGATTCGCCGAGGAATATGACATCGAGCGCAAGTACCGCGAGACCCGGCTCTATCAGATCGCGCCGATTTCGACCAACTTGATCCTGGCCTATCTGGGCCAAAGAGTCCTCGGCATGCCGCGCTCCTATTGAGCCGGCGGGGGGGCGATGGAGATGGCCGCGCTCGACGGAATTCTGGTGGTCGCGCTCGAGCAGGCGGTGGCGGCGCCGTTCTGCACCTCCCGGCTGGCGGATGCCGGCGCGCGGGTGATCAAGATCGAGCGACCGGGCGGCGATTTCGCCCGCGCCTATGACCATGTGGTCAACGGCGACAGCGCCTATTTCGTGTGGCTCAACCGGGGCAAGGAATCGATCGTCCTCGACATCAAGGATAGCGGCGATAAGGCGCTGCTCCATCGCCTGATCGAGCGCGCCGACATCGTGGTCCAGAACCTCGCCCCCGAGGCGGCGGCGCGGGCCGGCTTCGATTGCGCCGAATTGCGTCGTCTTCAACCCCGGCTGATCACATGCGAGATTTCGGGCTATGGCGACGACGGTCCCTATCGGGACATGAAGGCTTATGATCTTTTGGTTCAGGCCGAAGCCGGTCTGTGCATGGTCACCGGCACGCCCGAGGCGCCGGGGCGGGTGGGGGTGTCGGTGTGCGACATCGCGGCTGGGATGAACGCCTATGGGGGAATCCTGCAAGCGCTTTACGGGCGCGAGCGAAACGGGCGCGGGGCGGGCGTGAAGGTGTCCCTGTTCGATGGCATGGCCGATTGGATGAACGTGTCGTATTTGTATCAGAGCTATGGTGGCGCGCCACCGCCGCGGACCGGTCTCAATCATCCGTTGGTGGCGCCCTATGGCAGCTTCACGACCGCGGACGAGGAGCAGGTCCTGATTTCAATCCAGAACGAACGGGAGTGGGTGAAATTGTGCATCGAAGTCTTGGAGCGCCCGGATTTGGCCACCGATGGGCGGTTCGATACGCCGCCGAAGCGAGTCGAAAACCGGGGCGCGCTCGACAGAATCGTGGCTGAGAGTTTCGCCCGGTGGCCGCGCGCGGCGCTGATGGAACGGCTGCGCCGGGCCCAGATCGCGTGCGGGGCGCTCAATTCGGTCGCCGATCTGGCGGCTCATCCCCAACTGCGGACCATCGATTACGACGGGCCCTCGGCGCCGGTCACGGTGATCGCGCCACCCGTGATGGTCGCTGGCGATGTGCCCGCCTATCGCCCCGTGCCGCGCCTGGGCGAGCATTCCGAGGCGATCCGGGCCGAGTTCGCGCCGGTGCCGGCATGACCGCGGCGGCGCTGGACGACTGGGTCGGCCGCACCCAGCGGACCGAAGACCTGATCGCGCGTCAGCCGGCGATCGGCATGGCCGCGACCCTGGATCGCGACGACGCGCCGGGGACAGGCGACGCGCTTCCGCCCGGATGGCATTGGCTCTACTTTGTCGATACCGCGCCCCAGTCGGCCCTGGGCCCCGACGGCCATGCCGCGCGCGGCGAGTTTCTGCCCCCGGTCGCGCTGCCGCGACGCATGTGGGGCGGCAATCGGCTCACCTTTCATCGCCCGCTCCGGATCGGCGAATCGGCCCGGCGCGACTCCGAGATTCGATCGATCGACCAGAAACAGGGGCGCGCCGGCGCGCTCGCCTTCGTCACCGTCCGCCACAGCTATTGGGGCCCGGACGGGCTGGCGCTGGAAGAGGATCACGACATCGTCTATCGCGAGCCCGAGCGTCCCGGCGCGGCCGCGCCCGAGGCCGTGCCCGCGCCTTGCGCCGCCGTTTGGCGGCGTGTAATCGAGCCCGATCCGGTCCTCCTGTTCCGTTATTCGGCGCTGACCTTCAATGGCCACCGGATTCACTACGATGCACCTTACGTGACCGAAGTCGAAGGTTATCCGGGCCTGATCGTCCACGGACCGCTGACCGCGACCCTGCTGCTCGACCTGTTGCGTCGCGAGCGGCCGGACGCCGTGCTCCGCTCCATTCATTTCCGCGCCCGCCGGCCGCTGTTCGCCGGCGCGCCGCTGACCCTGGAAGGCGCGCCCGATGACGACGGGGCGCAATTATGGGCGCTGGACCCGGATGGCGCCGTGGCGATGAATGCGACCGTGACGTTCGCCTGAACCGGGAACTCTTGGGGGGACTGGCCATGCAACTGCGAAATCTCGGCTCCAGCGGCGTCAAGGTATCGCCGATCTGTCTCGGCGCCATGATGTTCGGCCATCGGACCAATCAGGCGACAGCCGTGCGTATCACCGACATGGCCCGCGACGCCGGGGTCAATTTCATCGATACCGCCGACATCTACGCCGACGGCGCCTCGGAACGGATCACCGGCAGGGCCATCAAGAAACATCGCCAGCACTGGGTGCTGGCGACCAAGGCCGGCCAGCGGCCCGATCCGGACCAGCCCAATCGGGGTGGCCTATCCCGGCGCTGGCTGCTTCGGTCGATCGAGGAATCGTTGGCCCGGCTCGGCACCGACTTCATCGACATCTTCTATTTTCATCGCCAGGATCTGGGCACCGCGCTCGATGAATCGGTGCGCGCGATCGGCGACGCGATCAAAGCCGGCAAACTGAGGTATTTCGGAATCAGCAATTTTCGCGCCTGGCGCCATGGCGAAGTGGTGTGGCTGTGCAAGGCGCTGGGGGTCGACAAGCCGGTCGCCAGCCAGCCCTATTACAACGCCATGAACCGCATGCCCGAGGTCGAGCTGTTGCCGGCCTGCGCCCATTACGGGATCGGCGTCGTTCCCTACAGCCCCATCGCCCGCGGCGTGCTGACCGGCAAGTACCAGCCCGGCGCCGCGCCGCGCAAGGGCACCCGTGCCGGGCGCAGCGATCGGCGCATGATGGAGACGGAGTTTCGCGAAGAATCCATGGTCATGGCGCAAGAGATCAAGGCTCATGCCGAGGCCCGCGGCATGACCGGGGGCCAGTTCGCGCTCAACTGGGTGTTGGCCAATCCGATCGTCACCTCGGCGATCGTCGGCCCGCGCACTCTCGGCCAAATGAAGGACTATCTGGGCGCGTTGAGCCATGGCTGGATCACCGAGGACGAGGCATTGGTCGATCGCCTGGTCGCCAGCGGCCATCCCTCGACCCCTGGCTACAACGATCCCCTCTATCCGATCGAGGGCCGCCCGACCCGCGTCTGACCCGACGATGGCCAAAAACGCGCCTTGGTATTTCCGACTGGCCAGCGCTCGAATCAGAGAAGGCAAGCGCGGCGGATGGGCGCTGCTCCGGCTGTTCCACAAGCTCGGTCTGTTGGATCGGGTGTGTGGTTTCACCCTGCCCAACGGCGAGCCGATCTTGATGCCGCTCAGCTGGCCGGGGGTTCATGATCCCGACGTGTTCGTCAATTACGAGCCCGACGCGATCGATTTTTTCGCGGCGATGATCGAGACCGACTCCGATCCGGTGATCCTGGTGGATTGCGGCGCCGACGTGGGCGTGTTCGGCCGGCTGGTTCTTTCGAAGATCGACACCGCCAGGGTTCGCCAGATCATTGCCATCGAGCCGAATGCTGATTCGTTCGAAATTCTGCGCCGAAATCTGAGCGATCTGGGCATCGCCGCGACGCCGATCCTGGGGGCGGTATCGGATCACGCCGGGATCGGCCGACTCGTCAGTCCGGCCCACGATTCGGGCGCTCACTCCAAGTACATCGAGGAGGGTGGCACCGCCGACGGTGTTTCCATTCAGACCATCGACGGCCTCGACATTGCCGGGGGTGGTGTCGTCGCGCTCAAGGTCGATGTGGAAGGCGCCGAACTGGCGGTGTTGCGAGGCGCGCGGGCGACCCTTGGCGGTGCCGCCAGATTCGTCGTCCAGTTCGAGGCCCATCCGGCGGTGGCGCGACGGACCGGCATCGACCCGATCGAATGCCTGCGTTTCTGCGCGGCGATCGGCCCCTGCCGCTGGCGCGCCTTCGTCGAGAAGACGGGCCAAACCTACGACTCGGTCACCACCGACCGCCTGTTCTTCGACCAGGTGCCGGACGATCGAATCTACGACGTGGTGGCGGCGTCCGTCCCGGGCGGTGAATGACCGGTTATCGACTTCAATTCTTGGACTTGTCGACCAGGGCGCGTTCCGAAATCCAGGGCATCATGGCGCGGAGTTTCTCGCCCACCACCTCGATATCATGGGCAGCGGCCCGGCGGCGCATGGCCTTGAAGCTGGGCTGATTGGCGGCGCATTCGAGCACCCATTCACGGGTGAAGCGACCGGTCTGGATGTCGTTCAGCACCCGTTTCATCTCCGCGCGCACCGACTCGTCGATAATCCGCGAACCACGGCTGTAGTCGCCGTATTCGGCCGTATTCGAGATCGAATAGCGCATGTTGGCGATACCGCCCTCATAGATCAGATCGACGATCAGCTTGACCTCGTGCACGCACTCGAAATAGGCCATTTCCGGCGCGTAGCCGGCTTCGACCAGGGTCTCGAAGCCAGCGGTGATCAGCGAGGTGAGGCCACCGCACAGCACCACCTGCTCGCCGAACAGATCGGTCTCGCATTCCTCCTTGAAGGTGGTCTCGATGACGCCCGCGCGGCCGCCGCCGATGGCCGCGGCATAGGACAAGCCGATCTCCTGGGCGTTGCCCGAGGGGTTCTGATGAACCGCCAGCAGGCACGGCACGCCGGCGCCGCGCTCGTACTCGCTGCGCACGGTGTGGCCGGGGCCCTTGGGCGCGATCATGAACACGTCGAGATCGGCGCGCGCCTCGATCAGCGCGAAATGGATGCTCAGGCCATGGGCGAAGGCCAGCGCCGCGCCGTCCTTCATATTGCCGGCCAGATGATCGTTGTAGATATCGGTTTGCAACTCGTCGGGCGCGGCCATCATCATCACGTCGGCCCAAGTCGCGGCCTCGGCGACGCTTTTCACGCCGAAGCCCGCGGCCTCCGCCTTGGCGGCGCTGGCCGAGCCGTCCCGAAGCGCGATCACGATCTCGCTCACGCCGCTGTCGCGCAAATTGGCGGCATGGGCATGACCCTGGCTGCCATAGCCGATGATGGCCACTTTCTTGGTTTTGATCAGGTTCACATCGGCGTCGCGATCGTAATAGACACGCATGTCCGCATCCTTCCCGTGATAAATGCCGTTGAAATCAGGCCTCGGGGGCCTCGCTGCCTCGCAGAATCGCCGCGGCCCCGGTGCGCGCGACCTCGATCAGCCCGAGAGGCTCCATTAGCCGGATGAACGCATCGAGCTTGTCGGTCGTGCCGGTGATCTCGAACACGAACGATTCGTTGGTGCTGTCAACCACGCGGGCGCGGAAGATATCGGCGATCCTCAGGGACTCGACCCGTTTCTCGCCCGCCCCCGCGATCTTGAGCAGCGCCAGTTCGCGTGAAACATGCGGCCCGGCCGCGGTCAGGTCGATCACCCGACGCACCGGCACCAGCCGGTCGAGCTGGGCCTTGATCTGCTCGATCACCATCGGCGTCCCGGTCGTGACCAGTGTGATCCGCGACAGCCGCTCGACCGAATCGACCTCCGCTACGGTCAAGCTCTCGATGTTGTAGCCTCGGCCCGAGAACAGCCCCACCACCCGCGCAAGCACGCCGGATTCGTTGTCGACGATGCAGGCGATCGTGTGCGTTTCGACGTCGCTCAAATCTTGATCCCCGACCGAAATGACCATTGCGCCGGTGGTGCAAGCCGTGACGGCGCCCGTCGCGGCGGGCCGGCAATGTAACGGATTGCGGACCATTGTAAAGCGCCCGCCGATGGCGATGATCAGTGAGTGCGTTCGCCCGCAAGCGAAGGAGAAACTCCATGCGGATCATCGCCTGGACGGTCGGCGTCATTCTGCTTGGATCGGTGTTGCCTGCGCCGGCCGGCGCCCAGGCCGATGCGGGGGCGGGCGGCGCGACCCGCAACGACGTTACCATGCAGCTCTATCAGGCCGGCGATTTACGCGGTGCCATGATCGCCGGGCGGATCGCCGTTGAAATCAACGAATCCGAATATGGCGCCGACAATCCCGAATTTGCCACCAGTTTGTTCATTCTCGGCATGTTGCATCGAATTCAGGACGATCTGGATGCGGCGGACCCCTTGCTGCGGCGCGCATTGGACATCCGCGAGCGGGCGCTGGGCGCGGAGGATCCGGCTGTCGCCGAATCCCTGGCGGCTCTCGGCGCCCTGAACCGGGCGCGGGGGAATCCGGATGCGGCCGAGCCGATGCTGGTCCGTGCATTGGCCATCCTCGAGGCTTCGGAGGGGCCGGACAGCTTCCAGGTCGGCGACCAGTTGACCGAGCTGGCCCAAGTCTATCGGGCCCAGGGCCGCCTTGGCGAAGCGGTCGAGACGGCACTTCTCGGACTGTCCGTTCTTCAGCGGCAGGTCGGACCCAATCATCCGTTGGTTGCCGGGGTCTTGAAGGAGATCGGGCGGCTTTATCGCGATCAGGGCCAACCCGACAGGGCCGCGACCCATTACTTGCGTGCCCTGTTCATCCAGCAGAAGATGTTCGGTCGCGAGACGCCGGAGGTCGCCGAGACCTACGCCGACCTGGCCGCGCTCTATCACGACCAGGGCGACTTCGAACGTTCAGAGGTCTTTTACGAGCATAATCTGGAGGTGTTGAGAGCCGCGCTGGGACCCGATCATGAGGCGGTGGCGCGAAGCTTGCGCGACAAGGCCTTGATGGTCCGTGACAAGGGCGACACCGAGTCGGCGGAACGCCTGCACCAGGAGGCGATCACCATTTTCGAATCCGCGATGGGTCCGGATTCGCCGCCGGTGGCGGGGACGCTTACCAGCCTGGCCAAGATCTACGCGAGTCAGGGACGCTTCGACGCCGCCGATCCGCTGTTCCGGCGCGCGGTCGGCATCTGGGAACGGGTGCTGGGACCCGACCATGAGCTTATCGCGCTCGGGCTCGAAACTTACGCCGATTTTCTGGTCGGTGCCGGGCGCGAAGACGAGGCGCCGGGGCTCCGGTCACGCGCGGCGGCGATCCGCCAACGGATCGCGGGGGCGCGCTGAGCACCCCTCCGGTGTCCTAATCGGCGCCGGCGAAGCGCTTGAAATAATAGCCCGCGCTGCTCCCCAGCACGATCCAGAACAGGAAGTTGGTGACGATCGTCGCGACCACGAAGGCGTGCGCCAAAGCCTCGGGGGCGCTGCCATCGTGGTGATCGGGCGTCGGCGCCCCGACCAGGTGCGGAATCACGATCAGCAGAGCGCCCAGCACCACCCACGAAGGTTGCCGGGTCAGCAAAATCAGCGCCAGACCCGCGCCGGTCGCGGCGGCGGTGCCGACCCACCACAGTTGGCGCGCGGCCAGATCCGCGGTCTCGGCGCCCGGAATTTCCGGCGGCAGGCCGACGGCCGGAGCCAGGCTGAAGGTCGCGAAACCCGCCAGACCCCACAACAGGCCCCGATACCAGTCGGCATCACCGCGCAGCGCCAGTCCGGCGGTGAGCAGCAAGGCGAATCCGACCCCGGCCAGAAGATTGGCGCCGATGGTGGCGGCCAAGCGCTGGCCCATGGTTTCGGGCGCCCAGGCGTCCTCGGCGCCGCCGTGATCATCGTCGTGATCAGCCGCGCCCGTGTCGGTTTCGTAGGTTTCGGCCTCCAGGATCAGGGGCACCACCCGCACGGACTGGGCGAGTGACGCGAACAGACCGCCGATGACGCCGGCGATCACCGCGGCGGTGATAATGACCCGTAACACGAAGCCCGAGCGCTAGTGGCAGGGGAACGAGAAGGCGTGGCGGGCGTCGTGGGCGGCGTTGTGGATGACCATCGGACTGGCGAAACCGACCCCGAACAGGAAAAAGATTCCAAGTAACGCCGCGATCAGCGCCGGAAGTTTGGCAATCGTTCGGGTGGTGGCTTCGGTCTGGGCCGGTGACGCCATTGGCGCGTTCGCGTGACTGGTCATGAATCGGATTCCTTCGGCTGGATTGATTGATGTCGTTCGATTGATTCCGGCGCGTCGCCCTCAATGGTAGCCAGGTCCGGCGCTTGGCTCCAATACCAGCGGCTTGCCCAAGACGCGCCGCTCGTCGTGAAGTGCCCGGCTTCGAACAGCTTGACCATCCGGAATCCCTCCCATGATCTTCCTTGGCCGAATCTTGCACCAAGTGTGGGGTTTTGGCAATTCCCGTCTGGCCTGCTCAGGCCCTAAACCAGGACCATGCCCTCCTCGGTGCGGCTGGGCAATTGGTCGTCGGCGCCGAGTTTCATCTCATGATGGCCGGCGCCCGCCGGGATCATTGGATAAACATTCTCGGTCTTGTCGATGCAGACATCGGCGATGACCGGCCCCGGATGGGCGATCATCGCCGCGATCAGTCCATCGACCTCGGCCGGCTTGGTCGCGCGCAGACCCTTCATGCCGTAGGATTCGGCCAGCGCCACAAAATCGGGGAGCGAATCGGTGTAGCTCTCGGCGTAGCGGCCGCCATGGAAGAACTCCTGCCATTGGCGGACCATGCCCATGTATTCGTTGTTGAGAATGAACACCTTGACCGGCAGCCGGTACTGCTTGACCGTCGACAATTCCTGCATGTTCATCAGGAACGAGGCTTCGCCGGCGATATCGATCACCAGCGAGTCCGGATGGGCGAGCTGGACTCCCACGGCGGCGGGAAATCCATAGCCCATGGTGCCGAGCCCGCCCGAGGTCATCCATCGGCGGGGCCCGGCGAAGTGCAGGTACTGGG
>CAJWQN010000042.1 GCA_913045505.1 uncultured Rhodospirillaceae bacterium
GGAAGCCGAGCTGTTCCTGAGCGACGCCCAGTTCGCCCGCGCCTTCGATCCGACCAGCGGCCGGCCCTTCGGCCGGGCCACGGTGATCTGGCGCGCCGGCGAGCAGGCCCATGTCTTCGACGCCGAGATCGAACGCATCGAAAGCGAGATCGACCCCACCACCGGCGGCATTCACGTCTATGCCCGCATCCTCGGACTGGCGCCCGAGGTGCCGTTGCGCCCAGGCGCGTTCATCGAGGCGCGACTTGCCGAGCGCCTGTACATCGATGTGGCGCGCCTGCCCGCCACCGCGCTTCACCACGGCGATACGGTCTATGCGGTGGTCGAGGAGCGCCTGGAACCGCGGGCGGTGACGGTGATCGGTCATGACACCGGGTCGATACTGGTCAGGGGCGAGCTGGGTGCCGGCGAGCCGATCCTGGTGACCCGCTTTACCGAGGTCGGCCCGGGCGTCAAGGTAATCCAAGCGCCGTGACCGCGGGACGGCTCCCTTTGCTCGGCCTGTTCGCCCGCCATCCGACCGCGGCCAATCTGCTGATGGCGGTGATGATCGTCGCCGGCCTGCTGTCGATCGATCGTCTCAACACCCAGTTCTTTCCGGATTTCGGGATCGACGTCATCACGGTCAGCGTGGCCTGGCCGGGCGCCAGCCCCGGCGACGTGGAAAGCAACATCGTCAGTGTGCTCGAGCCGGAATTGCGGTTCATCGACGGGGTCAAGAAGCTGATGTCGACGGCCCGCGAGGGCATCGGCTGGATGGTGATCGAGTTCAAACCCGATGCCGAGATGCAGGTCGCCCTGTCGGCGGTCGAGAACGCCGTCGCCCAGGTCACGAACTTGCCCGAGGATGCCGAGGAGCCCAGAATCCAGCGTGTGGTGCGCTACGACACCATCGCCCGGCTGGTGGTTTCGGGACCCTATCCGGAAGCCTCGCTGAAAAACATCGCCAAGCGGATTCGCGAGCAGCTCCTGGCGCGCGGCATCGACAAGGTGACCCTGTTCGGCGCCCGCGACGAGGAGATCTGGGTCGAAATCGAGCCCGAAACCTTGCTGCGGCTGGACCTCACCCTGGACGAGGTGGCGGCCCGGATCAGCGAAACCAATCGGGATCTGCCGTCCGGCGACACCCGCGGCCCGGCCCAGGGCCAGATCCGGAGCATGGGCATGATGCGGAGCGCCCGTGAACTCGCCGCTCTCGAGGTACGCGCGCTCGACGGTGGCGAAAAAATTCTCCTCGGCGACATCGCCACCGTGGCCGAGAGATTCGAAGACGGAGTCGCCGCCGGCTGGCTCGACGGCGCGCCCGCGGTCGATCTCCACATCCAACGGGCGGTCGGGATCGATGCCCTGCAACAGGCCGCCGTGGTCGACCAATTTCTGGCTGATTTGACGCCCAGGCTTCCCGCCAATCTCAGGGTCGAGAAATACGACGTCGCGGCGAGCCTGATTCGGGAGCGCATCAATCTGCTGCTGCGCAACGGCGCCACCGGGCTGGTGCTGGTGCTGGCGGTGCTGTTCCTGTTCCTCAACGCCCGTGTCGCGATCTGGATCGCGGTCGGGATTCCGGTCGCGGTGATGGCGGCGCTGGCCGTGATGTTGGCCACCGGCCAATCGATCAACATGGTCAGCCTGTTCGCGCTGATCATGATGCTGGGCATTATCGTCGATGACGCGATCGTCGTCGGCGAGCATGCCATGGCCCGGCGCAGCGCGGGCATGAGCCCGCTGGACGCCGCCGAGACCGGCGCCCGGCGCATGACCGCACCGGTGTTCAGCGCCACCCTGACCACCATCGCCGCGTTTCTGCCGGTGATCCTGATTTCCGGCATCATCGGCGAGGTGATCGAGGCGATCCCGCTGGTCGTGGTCGCGGTGTTGATCGCCAGTCTGATCGAGTGCTTCCTGGTCCTGCCCGGACATATGCGCGGCGCCTTGGCCGGCGACATCGACAAGGTTTCGCGGTTCCGCCGGGGGTTCAACGCCAGGTTCGAACGGTTTCGGGACGGCCCGTTCCGCCGCTTCGTGGCACTTTGCGTGTCGTGGCGCTATGCCACCCTGGGCGTATCCGTGGCATCGCTGATCCTGGCGGTCGGACTGCTGATCGGCGGCCGGGTCCAGTTCGTGTTCTTTCCGTCGCCCGAAAGCAGCGTCGTTTTCGCCAATTTCACCTTCGCGCCGGGCACGCCGCGCGATCGCACCGAGGCCATGCTGGTCGAACTGGTGCGGGCGATGAAGGCCGCCGATGCCCGCTTGAGCGGCGCCGGCCCGAGCGTGATCCGACTGGCATTCGGCGCTCTGGGGGCGCCAATCGGCGATTTCGGCGCGCGGTTCACCAATCGGGGTGATCATGTCGGTGGGGTCAAGCTCGAACTGATCCCTTCCGAACGGCGCGACGTGCGCACCGATCAGATGATCGAGGCCTGGCGCCAGGAAATTCGGTCGCCGGCCGGGCTCGAATCCTTGACCATCGAGGAGCGCCGGGGCGGCCTGCCGGGGCGCGATCTCGACATTCGGCTGTCGGGGGGCGAAGCGCGCGACCTCAAGACGGCGGCGCTCGAGACCCGCGACCTTCTCGGACAATTCGCCGGCGTCAGCGACATCGCCGACGACCTGCCCTGGGGCAAGCAGGAGCATATCCTGACCGTGACGCCACGTGGACGCGCGCTGGGCTTCACCACCGAATCGGTCGGCCGCCAACTGCGCGATGCGTTCGAGGGTGTGGTCGCGCAGCGCTTCGCGCGCGGCGACGAGGAGATCGCGGTCCGCGTCCAGTTGCCCCGTTCGGCGATCGGAGCCAGCGCATTGCGCGATCTTTATTTGCGCGGCCCCGGCGGTGCCGAGGTGCCATTGTCCGAGGTGGTCGCGGTCGGCCAGGGCAGGGGCTTCGCCCTGATCCGGCGCCAGGACGGCCGCCGCGAGGTCAGCATCACCGCCGAGATCGACGAGTCCGTGACCAATCCCGGCGAATTGATCGCGGCCTTGCGGACCAGCTCTTTAGCCCAGATCGCCGCCCGCCACGGTCTCGATCTGCGCTTCGCCGGCAAGGCCGAGGAGCAGGGTGAAACCCTGGCCGATATGAGAACCGGCACCAAGATCGGCCTGGCCGCGATCTACATCATCCTCGCCTGGGTGTTCGCCAGCTACACCCGGCCGCTGGTGGTGATGGCGATCATCCCGTTCGCGCTGGTCGGCGCGATCGCCGGCCACTGGCTGCTCGGCTACGACCTCACCATCCTCAGCCTGATCGGCCTGCTGGGGTTGTCCGGAATCGTGGTCAACGATTCGATCATCCTGGTCAGCACCATCGATGAGCGCCTGGGAACCGGCCAGGCGCTCTCGGCGGCCATTGTCGACGGCGCCTGCGACCGCCTGCGGGCGGTGATCCTGACTTCGCTGACCACCATCGGCGGCCTGGTGCCGCTGCTGTCCGAGACCAGCCTGCAGGCGCAGTTTCTGAAGCCGATGGCTCTGTCGCTGGTGTTCGGTCTGATCGCGACCACCGCCCTGGTTCTGATCGTGGTGCCGTCGTTGCTTCGCGTCATGGCCGATTTTCGTCGGCCTTGGGCCCGGTCACGGACGCCAGAAGCTGGGCACGAACAGGACCAGAACCGTGAACAGCTCGAGGCGGCCGAGTAGCATCGCCGCCGCCAGCAGCCATTTGGCCGATTCGTCGAGTCCGGCGAAGTTTCCGTCAGGCCCGATCGTGGGCCCCAGTCCGGGGCCGACATTGGCGATCGCGGTGGCGGCGCCGCTGACGCTGGTGACAAAGTCGTAGCCCAGCAACGCCAGGCCCAACGCCACCGCCGCGAAGGCGAGAAAGAACAGGAAAAACAGCCCGGTCACCGACCACGGCACCCCTTCCGGAACCGGCTTGCCGTTGAAATGGGGTACGAAAACCCCATGGGGGCGGACGAGCTGGCGAATCTGGACCTGGGCGGCGGCGAACAGGACCTGATAGCGGAACACCTTGATCCCGCCGGTGGTGCTGCCGGTGCAGCCGCCGACGAACATCAGAAAAAAGAGCATCGTCATCGCCAGCGTGCCCCATTGATCGTAGCTGGCGGTCGCATAACCGGTGCCGGTGATCACGGACACGACGTTGAACGTGGCGTATCGGAGCGCGTTGAGCGGGGCGGCGTCCATCGTCCACCACTGCCAGGCGCCGAGCATCAGGGCCATGGCCGCGCAGATGGCCAGAAACCAGCGGACCTGGCCGTCGCGCCACAGGCCCGACCAATTGCCCCGCACGGCGCCCAGGTAAAGGACGAACGGCATGCCGCCGACCAGCATCCCGACGATGACGATGCCGTCGACCCAGGCGCTGGCGAAATGGCCGATCGAGCCGTCGGACGTGGAATAGCCGCCGGTCGCGATGGTGGTCATGGCGTGGCAGATCGCCTCGAACGGACTCATGCCCGCGGCCCACAACGCCGCCGCCCAGATCATGGTGAGCCCGCCGTAAATAAGGGTGATCGAGGTCGCGAACGGGGCCGCGCGCGGCAGCAGTTTCTCGGCTTGATCGGAGGATTCGGATCGGAACAGCTGCATGCCGCCAACCCCCAGCATCGGCAGGATCGCGACCGCCATGACGATGATTCCGATTCCACCCAGCCATTGCAGCAGCGCGCGCCACAACAGCAGGCCCGGCGGTGCCCGGTCGAGGCCGGCGATGACCGTCGAGCCGGTGGTCGTCAGTCCCGACATGGCCTCGAAATAAGCGTCGGCGGCGGACAGTCCGAGGCTGGAAAAGGCGAAGGGGAGGCTCGCGAAGGCGGTGATCGCGGCCCAGCTCACCGTGGTCAGAATGAAGGTTTCGCGCACCGTCAGCCGGAACCGCCGGACCCGAAACCCGAGCACCAGCGTGATCCCGACGAACAGGGTCAATGCCGCCGACGCCAGGAACACCTGCCAATCGGGATTCCCCGCCGCCAGGTCGACCAACACCGGCAGGACCATGGCGATGGCCAGCGTGGCCAGCAGAAATCCGATGACGTACAGCGAGGGCCGGAGGTCGATCACCGGATGTCATGACCTCGTGGTCTGGCCGCGCGCCGCCGCCTTGATCCGCGGCCGGGGCCGGAACCCCATGGCGGCTTAAGACGATCGTGCCGCGGGCGAATCGATGATATCGAGAAACTCGCGCCGGGTCGTCGACTCGCTGCGAAAATCGCCGAGCATGCGACTGGTAACCATGCTTACCCCTGCCTTGTGGATGCCGCGCGTGGTCATACATTCATGGGTCGCCTCGATCACCACGGCGACGCCCTTGGGACGCAGCACTTCGTTGATGGTGTCGGCGATTTGCACGGTCAGCTTTTCCTGGATTTGCAGACGCTTGGCGTAGATGTCCACGATCCGGGCCAATTTGGAGATGCCGACCACGCGCCGGTCGGGCAGGTAAGCGACATGGGCCTTGCCGATGATCGGCAGCATGTGATGCTCGCAATATGATTCGAAGCGAATGTCACGCAGTACCACCATTTCGTCGTAGCCTTCGACCTCTTCGAAGGTGCGGCTCAGAAATTCGGCGGGATCGGAATCATAGCCGGAAAACAGCTCCTCGTACGCCCGCGCCACACGTCCCGGCGTCGCGGTCAGCCCTTCCCGGTCGGGATCATCGCCGATCCACTCAATGATGACACGCACCGCGGCCTCGGCCTCCGCGCGGCTGGGCCTGGCCGCGGCTCGACCGGTGCCCGGAGTCATCGCCGCGATCGGCGTGACGCCGGCGTCTGGATTCACTTTGTTCATGTGCTGGCCAATGGTTCCCGGAGTTGGACAAGAAAGCGGCGGGCGCGGCCGCCGGCGATGGTCAGTGCAGGTTTTTCGGCGTATGGGGACTGTCCAGCGAAAAGGCCGGGATCGCGGCCTCGAAATGCTCGCCGTCGCTGGTTTCCATCTCGTAGCTGCCGACCATGATGCCCGAGGGTGTCTTGAGCGGCGTTCCGCTGGTGTATTCGAACGAATCGCCCGGATTCAGCACCGGCTGCTCGCCGACCACGCCGGCGCCGCGCACTTCCTGGCAGCGGCCCAGTTCGTCGGTGATGCGCCAATAGCGGTTGCGCAACTGCACCGTCTGCAGACCCTGGTTCTCGATTCGAACCTTGTAGGCGAACACGTAGTGGCCTTCCTCGGGCGATGACTGATCCTCCAGATAGAACGGTTTGACCGTGATCCGAATCGCTCTGGTGACTTCTTGGTACATGGGCCGCGCATTCCCGGACTGTGCTGATCGGCAGCGCACTTCCCGACGCCGCCGGGCCGATCGCCGGGGCCAGCCTAGGTTCTAATCGCGCCCGTTGTCCAGTGGCTCGCGACAATCCGGCGGCGGCGCTCGCGCGGTCAGCCGGCACTGCAGGAGCCCCCACCCAACACGCAGAATCGCGCGCAGTGGGGATGATTGAGGCGGACGTCTTCGGCGGCGGTGGCCAAGGTCGTGCCCAGATCGAACTGCGGGTCGTCAGGCAACAAGGTGCAGGGCACCAGGGCCGGCGCCCGCGCGCCCTTGCGCTTGATCACCATCCGGGAGGTCGCGCACATCATCGCCGACGGATTCACTCCCAGGATTTGCCAGCACCCCGCGCTGATCTCGGCGACATCGGCGGCCGCGTCCATTTCCGGGAACAGCACCAGTTGGCCCGGATTGTCGGCATCGATGGCGAGGCCCAATTCGGCGAACAGGCGGCCGTAGCCGGCGCGCATGTCATTTTCAGGCTCGCCCCACATCAACCGGCCGGCGACGTTGAGCGCGACGGGGCGATTTTTCAGCCAACACAGGCCGTCGATCGCCTTCCGCCACGACCGGGCGCCGCGTTCGGTCTCGTGCAAGGTCTGGGTGTAATGGTCGAGCGAAACCCGCACCCTGAGCCGATCACCATGGCGTTCACCAAGCGCCGCCAGCGCCTCGGCGCTTTTCATCATCGGCCGCATCGCGTTGGTCAGCACCAGGACCCGGAAGCCCCGGTCCAGGCTCAGCGCCAGCATGGCCATGAAGTCCGGATTCATGAACGGCTCGCCGCCGGTGAAGCCGATCTCGCCGGTGCCGAGCCCGGCGGCTTCGATTTCATCGAGATAACTCTGGACCTCGGTAAGCGACAGATAGCTCAAGGAATCGTTGGTCGGGCTCGATTCGATATAGCAGTTTTCACAAGCGAGGTTGCACAGGGTGCCGGTGTTGAACCACAGGGTTTCGAGCGCCTCCAACCCGACATGCGCGCGCCGCTCGCCGCCAATGGTTCGAAACGGATCACGAAATTTGCGCGGATCGAGCCGGTCGTATTCCGCGGCGGCGGCTGAAGACATGATCTCTCACAATAGAGGGTGGTCTGGCGGCGCAATCGGAATCGCGTTTCCGCGTTCCCGGCTCGCGCGCCCCAGAACCTAGGGCCATGGCCAAAATTGTCAATGTCGGGCAGGTCCTGGTCACGGAAAGGTGATGGCGCGGCCCTCGGGGCGACATCCGGGCCGGGTCGCTATGCCACCCGCCGCCGCCGCATAACGCCCAAACCGGCCAGGCCCAACCCGAGGAGGGCGAGGCTCGCCGGTTCGCCAACCGCCACCGACCCCTGGGGTACCGACGCGATCCAGGCCTTGCGATAAGTCTGCGATCGACAGCGAAATTTGGCATATTTTCTCGTTATTCGGACAAGCCACTCCTTCCTGCATCTTTTGAGTGGCACCTGCGTTCAAGTTGGTCCGATCGCATCGCCAGGTCTCTTCACCGGCGCTGGCCATCCCGCGCTTGCGTCCGCTGCCGCCAACGCCTACCAATGCTCCGCGCAAGCGGGCGTAGCTCAATGGCAGAGCAGAAGCTTCCCAAGCTTACGACGGGGGTTCGATTCCCCTCGCCCGCTCCACCATCCAGGATGCCCTCGACCGTCGAGCCCGGCGCGTCCATTCACGGGCCGGGTATCGAAGGTGTGATCTGGCGTACATCGTGACCGGCGAAATCAGACATCTGTCGAAGGCGGGGGCGTGACCACGCGGACGCTCGGCCCGCCGTCCGGCAACCGCTGCTTCCGGCGCGATCAACATGTTGTCGGTGACGGGTTTGGGGCGACGGGCGATGCCGAGCAGGGTGGCGAAGGCGGCGGTTGAAGCGGAAGGCGAACGCGGTCTCGCCGGTGTCAGCGTGATCGTTGGCGAGACCATGGAACATCCAGGCACCCAGGGCGTTCGGCCGCAAGACGGCGATCGTGGTCCGAACGAAACCTCGAATTTACCAGGGCTATCGCGTTTGGAGGTTCGAGCCGCCTGGTGATATCGAAACGCGCTTTGTGAACCGGCAGAAAGGCCTATTCAGCCTTCCAGCGGGTTCATAATACCGCCAAACCAGCCTTTCCGATGTCGGTTCGTGGGCGGTGAGCCCTCCGGAAATCCAAATGCGATTCTCCTGTCGAATCTCCTTGGTCGAATTGTTCGGGCGTGCTAGAAAATCGGGCGAGAGCGAATGCGAACGCGACTGATTTGCAATTCTATGTCCATGCTTTTACGTGATCTTGCCCCCGACTTGCGCCCCGCTTGCCAAACAGTCTCTTGTTGCCGGGCCTTGGCGGGGAGGAGTCTGCCGCCACCTTTTGCACCGAGAACACCGGCATGAGTTGGTTGCGCGTTGCATTGCCCGCGCGGCTGGCTCGCGACCTCGGCGACTGGGCACCGGTGGTGGAGGGCTTCTTCGTCCGGCACCGACACCGACTCCCGATCGTGCACGCAGCCATGTTGCTGCTGTTTCTGGCCCTGATCCTGCTGCCGCCGTTGACTGAGCGCGCGGGAGAACAAGACGGTCCGTTCGACAATTATCGGTTGTTCGCCAACTTGGTATTGTGGGGCCTCTGGTTCCCGCTTGTCTTTGCCTCCGTCGTGCTGACAGGGCGGAGCTGGTGCGGTCTGCTCTGCCCGATGGGCGCCGCCTCGGAATGGGCCAACGGCCGCGGGTTGAAGAGAGCCATTCCGGGCTGGGTCAAGTGGCCTGGAACGCCGGTCGTCAGCTTCATCGTCGTGACCATATGGGCCCAGACGCTAGGCACTCGCGACCACGCGCAGTCAGCGGCAATCCTGTTCGGTGGCATGATGCTGGTGGCGATCGCGCTTGGCTTTGTTTGCGGTCGCAAGAATCGAGCCTGGTGTCGGCACATGTGTCCGATCGGACTGCTGCTCGGCGTCTATTCGCGGCTCGGCGCCGTGACTTTTCGGCCCAAACACCCGGTGGATGGTGGCGACCGGTGGACCGAGGCGACCAATTGTCCGACCATGATCGACCTCAAGAGGAAGACCGAGTCCCGCCACTGCATCGAGTGCTTCCGCTGCGTCCACCCAAAGGCCAAGGGTGGCCTTGCGTTGGTCTTCCGCCGGCCGGGCGCCGAAGTCGAAACGATCCGACACCGCAACCCCAACCTCTCCGAGGTCATGTTCTTGTTTCTCGGTGCTGGGGTCGCGCTGGGTGGTTTCCTGTGGATGGTCCTCGACAGTTACCAGGACTTGCGGCTTTGGGTCGCCACCGCGGCCATCAAGCGCGGCTGGCTGTGGATCGGCGAACCTGGTCCGTCGTGGTTGATGGCAGTATTTCCCGAAGAGCGGGAGATCTTCCGATGGATCGACTTTCTCACCATCAGCGCCTACATGAGCGGTTGGATGGTGCTCACGGCCGGAGTGTTGGCGGCCACCAGCGGACTTGCGGCTTGGCTCTCGGGCCGAATGGGCGGGAACGGTACCTTCCGCCAGCGTTTCCTCGAGTTTGGCTACCAAGTGGCACCGGTTGCCATGGTCTCGCTCTTGCTCGGATTGGGCGGCGAGCTCTTCGCCGTGCTCGGCCATCTCGGCCTGACACCCGAAGGAACGCACCTCGTCAAGCTGGCGCTGTTCGCCGCTGGCGGGCTTTGGAGCCTGCACCTCGGCGTGCGCCTGTTGCACAACCAGGGCGTCCCCGCCAGGCGCCGCTGGGCGCCGTTGCTGGCCGGCGCGACCGGCACCTTTTACGTCGGCGCCGTCTGGTACCCGGCCGTTTTCGGGCTCTAGGCACCATCCACGCTTTCGTCGGCGGGAAGGAAATTCAGAGGAGGGAACTCGGATTATGAACATTCTGACCACGCGAGTGATTCGCGTGTGCGCCACGGCTCTGGGCATCGCGATCGCGGTGCCTGCCTTGTCGGCCGAGCAGCCGGCCGGCGAGCCAATGGAAAAGAACGGCCTGGAGATCAAGGGCGTGTTCTTGCAGGCGGTGATGATGGAGCCCGCCATGACCGGCCAGGAGGCCGAGGCCACCGACATTCACTTGGAGGCCGACATCGTGGCCCTGCCCGACAATGACAATGGCTTCGTCGCGGGCGCCTGGGTGCCGTATCTCGATATCGACTACCGACTTACCAGCCAAAGCGGTGACTGGTCTCACGCCGGCTCGTTGCATGCCATGGTGGCTTCCGACGGGCCGCATTACGGCGCCAATGTCAAGCTCGACGGGCCCGGCGAGTACACGGTCACTTTCCACATTCGCCCGCCCTCGGTGCATGGCCTCATGCGCCATATCGACAAGGAGACCGGCGTCGGCCCCTGGTGGGAGCCGTTCACCTATGAGGGCAGTTTCATCTTCGTCGGCGCCGGCAAGAAAGCCGACTATTGATCCCCCATTTCCCTTGCGAACCCGACATTCGACGCCACGAGATCGAGATTTCGTCATGAGAATCAAGATCCTGCGGCAGTGATGGAGCGACTGGCAGGGCACACCCGATGGCTGGAAAGAAGAGGCGGCCGAATTGGAAGAACGTGTCAGGGGGCGTCGCTCAATGGCAGGGCGGAAGCTTCCCGAGCTGACGACGGGGTTCGATTTCCCTCGCCCGCTCCAACTCCCGAGATACTTTCGCCAATGGAACCCCAAGGTGGAGCGTGACACGTTCAGCCGCGAATTCGGGCCGCCCCGCGCCGAAGCCGAGGCTGGTGCCGGCGCTGGTCGCCGGCCTCGCCGTGTTCGGTCTTGCCGCCGAGACGGCGATGGGCATGTGACCCTGTTCGAGAGCAACGGGTTCACCCTCGATGCCGGGCTCGAGGCGGTGGTCTCCGCGATCGCGACCGATCGGACCAATTTCGGTGCCGGCCTGGCGGAGCCCGACGGCACCATCGATGGCGACGTCGATTGGGCGGAAGGATTCGTTCATCCGGCGCTGAGTGCCGAGTTCACCGATGACCGGACCGGACGATTTCTAGGCGCGGTCAGTTTCATCGGTGCCGCCACCCGCGGCATCGGCGATGTTTCCGGCGGCAGCTTCGGCCAGCCCGAACATTTCGCTCACGAACGGCTTTTCCTGGGCTGGTCCTCGGGCGCGCTTTGGCCGGAACTCG
This sequence comes from uncultured Rhodospirillaceae bacterium, assembly GCA_913045505.1. GTDB lineage: Bacteria > Pseudomonadota > Alphaproteobacteria > UBA7887 > UBA7887 > CAJWQN01. Next base: position 11,332 of record CAJWQN010000042.1, read on the forward strand.
GCGACGACGCGATCACCGTTACCCTCGGCGATCAGGATTTCGAGATCGGCGACGGCTGGCTGATCTCGGACGGCGTCGCCGACGGCGTCAAAAACGGTGCGTTTTATCTCGGCCCCCGCAATGTGTTCAAAAAGTCGGCGGTGGTCACTCTCGAGACACAGCCGGTGCGCGGCGATCTGTTCTACCTCGACAGCCAGGCCGATCAAGGCGGAAGCAAGCTCGCCGGCCTCGACATTGCCTATGTCGATTCCGCCCGGGGCAGCTTGGGCGCCTATTATTTTCGTATTTTCGAAGTCGATGATCCGGATTTCGCCGCCCGAGACGGGTTGGACGTGTTCGGCTTGCACGGGCAGGGCCATCCGCTTCAGGGACCCGGTTTGGACCCGGTATTCCTGTCCGCGGAGTATACCCTCCAGCGCAACGACGCCGCCGGGCGCGATGCCGATGCCTGGGCGTGGTACGTCGAAGCCGGCTACCGTCTGGCCGATGCGCCATGGTCGCCCGAGCTGGGCTATCGCTACAGCCGGTTCGGCGGCGACGATCCGGCGACCGCGGAAGTGGAAGCCTTCGATCCCCTGTTCGTCGGTGCGCCGCGCGGTTGGGGGACCTGGTTTCAGGGCGAGATCACGGGCCAATACCTGTTCAACCACTCCAATCTCGGCGTCCACATGGTCCGGCTCGGCGCGCGGCCACACGACGATTGGGAGCTCACCGCGTTGGCCTTCGATATCGATTTCGATGAACCGGCGAGCGCCGGCGCGGTGGCCTCGGACTTCGCCCATGAGGTCAACCTGATCGCCGACTGGGCGGTCAGCGAATTCGTCACCCTCAGCGGCTTTTACGGGATTGCGATACCGGGTCGGGGCGCGATCGAGGCGTTCGGCGACAACCAGCCATTCCAACTGTTCGGCCTGATCTGCGCCCTGTCTTATTGAGGCGGGCGCGCCCTTTCGCGGGCCGGGCATCGGGTGTAGGGTTTAGAGCCTTTCGGGGTCCCCTAAGTCACAGATGTTGAAGGCGAGGGCGTGACCAAGCAGAGACTCGGGCCCCCGTCGGGCAGCCGCGATTTCCTCCCCGACGAAGCGCTGTTCCGACAGCGCGTGCTCGAAACCGTGCGCGCGGCGTTCGTCCGCCACGGCTTCGCGCCGATCGAGACGCCGGCTTTCGAGCGCCTGGAAACCCTGTCGGGAAAATACGGCGACGAAGGCGAGAAGCTGATCTTCAAGATTCTCAAGCGCGGCGACAAGGCCGCCTCCGGCGAGGCCGATTTGGCGCTGCGCTACGATCTGACCGTGCCGACCATGCGCATGTATGCCCACCGGCGCAACGACCTGCCGCGGGTGGTCAAACGCTATCAGATTGGCCCGGTCTGGCGCGCCGATCGGCCCGGACGCGGTCGGTTCAGGGAGTTCCACCAATGCGACGTCGACATTATCGGCAGCGCCTCGCCTTTGGCCGATGTCGAGGTCTTGCTGGCGCTGGCGGCGGCGATCGACGATCTGGGGCTGGGCCGATTCACCATTCGGCTCAATTCGAGACGGGTGATCGCCGGCCTGATGGAGGCTTATGGGGTGCCGCCCGACCGCCAGGCGGAGGTGTCGGTGGTTCTCGACAAGGCCGACAAGATCGGTCACGGCGGCGTCGCGGAGGCGCTGTCGGGGATCGGCTTGCCGAACATGGCGGCCGCTCGTCTGGTGGCGGATTTGACGGCCCAGGATTGGGCGGCGGCGCTGCGCCGGCGGATTGCCGAGTCGGGGCAAGGCCGCGAAGGCCTCGCCGAGGTCGAGGCGATCGCCGGCTATCTGCGCCCCCACCTGACGGGCGGCACGATTCGGCGCGATCCGATTCTCGCCCGCGGGCTCGATTACTACACCGGCCCGATCTTCGAGTTCTTCGCCGACGGTGGTGCCGGCTCGATCGCGGGCGGCGGTCGCTATGACGACTTGGCCGGAATGTTTCTCAAGGACAGCGTGCCGGTTTGCGGCGGCTCGCTGGGCATCGAAAGAATCATGCTCCTGCTGAGCGCGCGCGACGTCACCCCGACACCGGCCGGCGCCGATGTTTACGTCACGGTCTGGGACGAGCACGCCCGCGCCGACGGGCTGCGCCTCCTCACCGAGCTCCGCGCCGCCGGACTCAGCGCCGAAATCGACCTCGATGGTGGCCGGATCGGCAAGCAGATGCGCGGCGCCGACGAGCGCGGCTGCCGGTTCGCGGTGGTCCAGGGCCCGGATGAAAAGGCCGCCGGCCAAGTCGCGATCAAGGACATGACCAGCGGCGCCCAGGAGACCGTGCCGGAGTCGGACGCTACGGCGGCGATCAAGCGTCTGGGCACCGGCCCCGATTGAACCCAACCGCGAAGCCAGGGGACCGATCATGACAGTCGATTACGACATCATCGTACGCGGCAACAATCTGAGCCTGCGCGAGGGGTCTCTGGGCCTCGCCAACGTGACCCTGGTCACCTGCGATTCAGGCCCGGTGTTGTTCGATGTCGGCCATTATTGCAACCGGCCGACCCTGCTTGCCGGATTGGCCCGCCTTGGCATGACGACGGCCGACGTCAAGGCGGTGTTCCTGTCGCATCTTCATTTCGATCATTGCAACAACATCGACCTGTTTCCAAGCGCCAAGGTGCTGGTGAGCCGGCGCGAATGGGACTATGTCGACGCCCCTCACGCCAAGGACATCTTCGTGCCGTGGCTGGTTCGCGAGCAGCTCCAGAAGCACGATCTGGAATTGGTTGACGGCGAGGGCCGCATCTGCGATCGCGTTCACTATTTTCCGGCGCCCGGCCATACGCCGGGCTCGTTCGCGCTCCGGCTCGACACCGAAACCGTGGGCTGCGTCGTCATCGCGGGCGATGCCATGAAATACGTCAAGGAGGCGCTGTGCGGCCGCTCCGACATGACCTTCGACACCGAAGCCGCCGCCGTGGCGACCATCGCCAGGATTCTGGGCATGGCCGACCGCGTCGTTCCCGGCCATTTCCCGGAGTTGATCAAGCGCGACGGCGGCTACGTCTGGGACGAGCCGGCCGAGTTGCCCCTGCTTATCCGTTAGCGGCGCACGACGCCCCGGCGGCGGCCAGCGATTCGCGGCCCTCGGCGACCAGCTGCGCGGTCGCCTGCTCGATCCTGCGCTCCAATTCGGCGGCGAAGGTGGCGCGTTCGAGCCCCGGTTCAATCGGGTCCAGGAACTGGACCACGATCGTTCCCGGAGCCTTGTGGAAGCTCCGCCGACCCCAGACCAGGCCCGAGTTGAGCGCCATCGGGATCACCGGCACGCCGAGATGGCTGTAGACCGCCGTGACGCCGGGCTGATAAGGGGCCTTGACGTCGGGAGCGACCCGGGTGCCCTGGGGAAAGATCACAAGCTGGCGGCCCGCCGCCAACACTTTTCGCGCCTCCTTGACCAAATGCCTGAGCGCCCGCGCCCCGGCCTTGCGATCGACCAGGACGTGCCGGCCAATGATCACGTGCCAGCCAAAGAACGGAATCCAGCCGAGTTCGCGCTTGACCACGAAGCAGGTGTCGTCGAGCAACGCCAGGAGCGCGATCGTTTCCCAAGCGGATTGGTGCTTGGCCGCGATCACGCAGGGACCTCTGGGCAGCACACCACGAATTTCGACCCGTGCCCCGATCACCCAGCGGAGCAAGAAGTCCACCCAGGCGGCCCACAGGCCATAGGCCCTGACCGACACCCGGCGCGGCAACAGAAGAACCGGCAGGAACAGGACCGCGAGCACGCCGGTTCCGATGAAGAAGCCGAGATTGAACAGGATCGAGCGCGGGGCGTTCACGTTCGCCGCTCACCAGATTGTCGCCGCGACGCGCAGCCGACTGAGCAGATATTTGGTGTACTCCGAGGCGAGCAGCACCGTGGTGCCCGGCCATCGCCACCAGTCGTCGAGACGCACGTTCGGCGGAAACACCGGATGCGGCACCAGTTCGATCCCCGGCATGGCGTGGCGGAATTCGATCAGGCTGCGCGGCATGTGATAGGCGGCGGTGACCAGCCGCACACTCTCGAAACCTTGCTCGGCCATCCATGTGGCCGTTTCTCGGGCATTGCCGAGGGTATCATCGGCGGTGTGGCCGAGCGTGATGCGGTCGGCGAATTGCTGACCGGCCTGCTCGGCGGCGTGCAACAGGCGACTGACATCGACTCCCCGGTAAACGCCCGATATGAACAGCTTGCGCGCATGTCCGTCACGCAACAAACCGAGGCCGGTGGCGATCCGCTCGCTGCCGCCGGTCAGGACGACGATCGCGTCGGTTCGGGTGAGCGGCGGTTGCGGTTCCTTGGCAACGGAATCGGCGAAATCGGCCAGACCGGCAAGCCAAGCGCCCGATCCGAGAACCAGGATCAGCGCCGCGACGACTCGTCCGCCGCGACCGGGCCATGCCTCTCGGGTCCCCGCCATCGGCCGCGCACGTCAGGGCATGCGCGCCAGCGCCCGGTGGACGATCGCGCGCGCGGTGAAAACCGCGATCACCGCGGTCGCCACGGGCACCGCCCCCAGGGCCGCCCATCCCCCGAGTCCGAGCCGAAGCGCCGGCAGCAGCGGCGCCTCGACCTGGCCGCCAACGACGCCGAAGACCGCTACGGTCGCCGCCGCCAGCCCGAACCCGACGATTCCACCGCGCACGGCCATGGCCAGGGCCTGAAACTGGAACTGGGCGGCAATATGTTGGTCCCTGGCACCCAACAGATGCATGAGTTCGATCGCGTTGCGGTGAATCGCGAAACCGGCGCGGGCAGCGTAGTTGACCGCGACCACGGCCACCGCCGCCACCATCACCAACACCGCCGCCGCCACCGCCTGTATCGCGCGGGCGAGATCAGCCAACGGTTCGATCCAGGTCATCCCGGTGTCGATGACCGCGCCCGGAATCCGATCGGCCAATCGGGTTGTCGCTTCCTCCCAATCGACGGCCGCGTTGGCGTTGGTGGTGACGTCGATCAACCGCGGCAACGGCAGATCCTCGCCGACATTGCCGGCGCCGAGCCACGGCTCGAGCAG
>CAJWQN010000043.1 GCA_913045505.1 uncultured Rhodospirillaceae bacterium
TACTGCATGGGCAACACCGCCGCCGTCAACCGTATGGTATATGGCTGGTATCCCCGCGGGGACATCCTCAACTCCAGGTGCATCGTGCTGTTCGGCCACGACCCGCGCCGCCATAGCTGGACCCTGGAGTACAAGTCCATCCGCACGGCGCAAGCCGCCGGCGCCAAGCTGATCGTGCTCGACCCGCGCAAGAGCGGCAACGCGGAGGCGGCCGATATCTGGTTGCCGCTTCGTGCGGGCACCGACGCGGCAATGACCTTCGGCTGGCTGAACGTGATCCTGGAAGAAGGGCTGTACGACAAGGACTTCGTGCGCGATTGGACCATCGGTTTCGAACATTTCGCCGCGCGCGTTCGCGAGTATCCCTTGGAGCGGGTGGCGCAAATCACCGGGGTCGATGCCGAACTCATCGTCAAGGCGGCGCGGATGTACGCGACCTCCGCGCCGGCCGTCATCCCCTGGTCGCCGATCACGGATCAACAGGTCTCGAGCACCTCCGCCATCCGGCTGCAGTGCGCCTTGAGGGCGTTGACGGGCAACCTCGACGTCAAGGGCGGCGAGGTGTTCACGGGCTTCAACCCAGGCATTCGTTCGGAGTCGGAAATGGAGCTGCATGGGGAGTTGCCGGACACTCAGAAACGCAAGCAACTCGGGGCCGATCAGTATCCCGTCTTCACCTATCGTGGCATGGCACCCTTGACCGAGCCGACGGAGCGTGTGTGGGGCCATCGTTGGACCAACTTGATCTCCGGCTGTTACATGGCGCACCCGCTATTGGTGTTTCGGGCGATGGCGGAGGGCGATCCCTATCCGGTCAAGGCGTTCTTCGCGCTGGGCAACAACACGCTCTTGTCCTTTGCCAACACGCGGCGAATCCACGATGCCCTGATGAACCAGGATCTGATCGTGGCGTACGAACACGTGCTCACCCCAACGGCGCAGCTTGCCGACTATGTGCTGCCGGGAGATGCCTGGTTGGAACGCCCGAGCATGATGGCCGGGGTAAGCGAGCAGGCCATGGAGGCACCGGGCGAGTGCAAGGATTTCGTTTTCTTCTGGCACGAGCTGGCGCGCCGCATGGGGATGGGCAATCGATTCCCCTGGAAAACACCGGAAGAGGTTTTGGATTACCGTCTCGAGCCCGGAGGTGCCAGCTGGGAGGAGACGATGACGACGGGCCGCCTTCCCAAAGCGAGCAACGAAGAGAAGAAGTATCGGCGCACCGGATTCGCGACACCCTCGGGCAAGGTCGAGCTGTCTTCGTCCGTGCTCGAGGAACTCGGCTTCGATCCTCTGCCCTATTACCGCGAGGCCGCCACGCCGAACGAGGACTATCCCATGTCCATGTTCATCGGCCTGCCCGACGACGAGTACTACCGGACCGGCCACCGCCATGTGCCCGAGCTGCGGCGGCGCGCCCAGGATCCCACCATGTTCATCAGCCAGGACGATGCCCAGGCCATGGCCTTAGGTGATGGCGAATGGGCAAGGGTGGAGACCTCGACCGGGGCGATGCTCGGCCGTGTCTTCGTCCGCTCGAGCATGCCCAAGGGGTTGGTTCGCGTACCGCATGGATGGTGGAAGCCCGAATCGAAGCCGGGGATTGGCAATATGTCGGGCATGTGGTCTTTCGCCGATGCGCTGATTACCGCCGACGACGAGCCGGACCTGATCGATCTCGAACAGGGTATTCCCCATATGAAGGGCGCCCCCTGCCGGTTGACCAAGCTCAACCAGGCAGAGGTTGCGGACCTGGAAGCCGAGTATGGCCCGACGGACGAATTGCCCCGCGGACCGGAAGGCAAGGTGCTCCGCTCAAACAACGCCACGACGAATTTCATGCAAGACGAGGACTTCGGCGACGACGTCGAGTTCGAGGCGGTCGAGCTTTCACTCTACGGGCGGAAATCTTAGTTCCGACGGTTTGGGATGCGGCGGCGAAAAGCTTCTGGCCGCTTTCCGAGACCGCCAGCGCGACCACCGTGGCCTCGGGATCGGTCCCGGAAACCGACTCGGCGTTGGACGGCGTTGGCCGCCCCGGTCTTGGCGTCATCCTCGACGCGCCTGCCCGTGACCAGGCCCCGTATCGGTGTCAATTCCCAAACCATCGAATCGTGCGGCACGGACTTTTTCGAAGGGCTGTCAGGGTATAAGGTGGCGTCATGGATGTCGGCTCGATATCCGGGGAGAAGGACTTGTCGATATGATTGCGCCCCAGTTCGTGATCATGGCCGGTATCGGCTTGCTCATGCAGGTCGGAGCCGTCTGTCTCGCGTCGACCGTCATCGCTCATGACGGTGACGGCGTGACCCTCGAATTCGGCCCTTGGGCGACAATTGCCGAGATCCAGGGCAAAGCCCATCAACTCTGCGGCGAGCACGGCAAGATCGCCTCGCTTGGCCAGCAAACCAATGCCGAGTCAGGCTTCCGGGTCGCCGCATTCGACTGCGAGGTGCCGGGAAGCTAGCGGGCCGAAGGCACCGCCGCGGTCATGCCCAAACCGTTCGATATCGGATCCTTGGCGCCGGCCCTGAAACGCCATTCGGCGTTCGTCAAAGGACTACCCGGTGGCGCCCGCGCCAATTTCGCCCGCCGCAAAATGGCCGGAGCGGTGTTGCCGAGGGCCAATCTGGAATCAGCCCTGCTCAGCGGCTGCGACCTGTCCGAAGGTGTTCTCCATCACGCCAATCTCAAACGTGCCGACTTGTTCGCCGCGCGCCTCGCCGGTGCCGACCTGAGCATCGCCGATCTATCCGGCGCCGATTTGCGCGGGGCCCGGTTGCGAGGCGCGAAGCTGATCGGCGCGATTCTCAAAGGCGCCGACTTTCGCGCCGGCTCCCTGCTCGAACCCGAAGGCGCGATAGGCCCGACCCAGACCGTCAAGGACACCACCGAGAGAGCTCGAAGGGCCGACTTGTCCGGCGCCATGCTCAACGACGCGGACCTGTCGCGGAGTCAAATGTCCGAGGCCCGGATGATCGGCGTCTCGTTGCAGGGCGCCAAACTCAAGAACGCCGAATTGATCAAGACGGACCTGTCGAAGGCCGATCTCACCAACGCCGATTTCAGTGCCGCGAAAATGAACGACGCCGATCTGAGCGGGGCCTCCCTGGCCAACACCAACTTCGCCGGCGCGGCATTGCCCGGCGCCAATTTCACCGGCGCCGTGATCGAAGGCGGCAATTTCGACGATTGCGATCTCACCGGCTCGCGCTTCGACAACGCGTTCGTCTTCGACATCGAGGTTCCGGGAGATTCCGCCTTCTTGGTGTCCAACGAATTGCCGACGCACATCAAGTCGGCGTTGCGACAGCACTACCTGTGGCTCAATTCCGACGGCGCCAAAGGCCAACGCGCGAATTTGTCCGAGCGGGACTTGACCGGATTCAAACTGAATGGCGCGAACCTCGCGGGCGCCCTGCTGCGTCGGGTGGTTCTCGCCCAGGCCGACATGCGCGGCTGCATGCTGCGCCTCGCCGATTTGCGCGGCGCCAATCTCGACGCGGCCCGGCTGGATGAATCGGATATGGGCGGCTGCAACCTGACCGGCGCCACGCTTCGAAGCGCGAACCTGAGCGGCGTTGATCTCGGACCCGCCGAGATTCCAATATCGGCGACGGGCGGCGATGTCCGGATTTGGCCGGCCAATCTGTCGGACGCCGACCTCCGCGAGGCCAAGCTCGTGAACGCCAACCTGACCGGCGCGCGCATGGACCGCGCCCAGCTTGACGGTGCCGATCTGTCGGGCGCGATCACGCGGGACACGATGTCCGCTTGACAAGGACCTGCGACCCGGGACCGCGCGTCGGCTTCGCCGAACGGTCCTACTGTTGGGTGGGGTTGGTCAAAACGCCGAACGGGGAGTATTCGGCGCCGGGCGCCAGGCCTTCCGGCGAAGACGGCATCAGAAAGTCCTGAGGTCCCAGCGGGCCGGGCTGGCCCGCGCCGCGATCGCCACGGCGCAGGGACTCGATTGCATTCAGTACCGCGGCATGGCGCGCGTCCATGGCCCGGAACAATTTCGCCACCGCCGCGTCAATCTCCGCGCTCGAAGTGGAGCCGGCCTCGGCCATGCCGGCCACTGCCGCGGCGATGGCCTCGGTGGTCGTCCCAAGGTTCGAGACCGCGGCTTCCAAATCCTCGAATCGTGCCCCGAGGCGGCCGCCGACCCATTGGGAGTCAATCACCGCCTTGAGCAGCATTTGATTCTCGGCGCGCAGGCCGATCATGGCGGCATCCAAGGCGGCAAGTCGTTCCTCGACCTGGTCGAGCTGGCGGGCCATTCCCGCGTCGTTCGAGTCGCTCCGCGCGGGCGCCGCGCTGCCCAGAATGGCGAACATCAGCACCAGCGCCACGGCGGCAGCGCCCCTGCCCGTCGTCTTGGTCATCCCAGCCTCCCGTATGCTCCCGCGATGGGCGCAGGATCGCAGGGCCAAGGCGGCGCGACAACCGTTGCGACGGCTGCCATCATCGGCTTTCGATCCGAATTCCTGACCACGACCTCGTTCACTTGCCGCTGGCGGACTCGAACCGCGTCGCGAAACGGGTGGTAGATCCGCTCGACCGAAAACGCCTCTACTTTCGTTTGGTCTCGGGTTTCGCGGGAGCGCGTCTTGCGGCGAGATAGGCGGCGCTTGCCCACGGCTTCAACACACGCCAACCGGTCAGGGCGTCCTCGGGCGCTCGGTAGTAGGGCATTCTTCCGTGCTTTTCGAGCCCTGCTCGTTCGTGTTTCGGTCGGTTCTCATCGTCGGATTTCAAATAGAGTTCGCCTTGACCGGTGATCAACGCGAACATCAGGCCGTCACAGAAGACGCCAAATCCGCCGAACATCGATTTACCGGATATGGTGCCGAGCGGGGTACAGAGTGAGCCAAATTTCTCAAGCACGTCATCTTTTGTTTCGGCCATTCATTGATCTCCTTCCTTTGTAACGGTTACCCCCGTATCAGACAGTCCGCGGGCATGGTCCGTTAGCTCCCGCGACATATCCGACCAACCGACCATCAAGTCCCGCTGACGATCCCTCCGCTGTCCCATCGCCATCGCCTACTCCTCCCGCCGAATCAGGACCTCAAGGAATCACACCAAGCCCCTCACCTCCAGAGCGGACTTCGTCAACGGGCTGTTAGAGCATTTTTCGACCAAATAGGGTCGGAAAACGCTCTAATCGTTCGTTCTCGAGCAAATACTTCGTCGCGGATCGATTCGATCCGCTCGGGATTTGCTCTGACGTCCAGAAAATGGGTGCGGGCGAGGGTGGCCAATGCCGGCGCGAAACCCGAGTCCCCTTCCGCCAGGAATGCTACGCCGCCGCCACCCGGCTCTCAAGCCCGCGCCGCGACTTTCGGGCGGCGCGATGGCGGGGACTGGGCTAGAATGGGTGTTCCCCTTGCGGTCGGTGCGAGAAAGGTGAATCCCCATGGCCCTAACCGATGCGTCTGTGATCTTGGAGGCGGAAGCGACACCTGAATCCGCCGGCTTCTCGGCGGCGGGCCTGGCCGAGATTCGGCGCCGGTTGGAGGTCGATGTGGCGGGGGGAAAAATCCCCGGGGCCGTGTGGTTGGTCGAACGACGGGGCCGCTTGGCCTGCCTGGAAGCGATCGGTTATCGGAATCGGGCGGCGGCAACGGCCATGACCACCGACTCCATCTTCCGCATCTATTCGATGACCAAGCCCATGACCAGCATCGCGCTGATGATGCTGGTCGAGTCGGGGCGCATCGGCCTCGACGATCCGGTCGCGGACTACTTGCCCGAGTTCGGCGCGCCAACCGTGGGCGTCGCGCGGGCCCCCTGCCCGACCGTCATGACCGTCAGGCACCTGATGACCCACACCGCGGGGCTCACTTACGGGGTGTTCGATTTCTCACCCGTGGGCCCGCTTTATATCAAGGCCGGTGTCCATGGCCGCGACCAGACCTTGGCCGAGATGTGCGCCAAGCTCGGACCCCTGCCGTTGTCGAGCGCGCCGGGAAGCCAGTGGGAGTACAGCGTCGCGACCGACGTGGTCGGGCGCCTGGTCGAAGTGGTCTCGGGCCAGGGATTCGATCGGTTCCTGGAGGCGCGTATTTTCGACCCGCTCGGCATGGTCGAGACCGGCTTCTTCGTGCCCGAGAGCGAGCATGGCCGCATGGCCGAGTCGTCCGGCGAGAAGCTGATCGATCGGCGCCGACCGGCCAAGATGTTGTCGGGCGGCGGCGGGCTGGTGTCCACGGCCAGTGATTATCTTCGTTTTGCGCGCGCGATCCTCGCCGGCGGCGGCGGCCTGGTGTCGCCCGAGACCCTGGCCGAGATGGCACGCGACCAGATCGGCGCGCTCGCGGGGACCGGGCCGCTCTATATTCCCGGCGGCGGCTACGGCTTCGGCCTCGGCTTCGCGGTCCGCACTCAGGAAGAGGGCTGGGCGCCCGGCGCCATCGGCGATCTGTCCTGGGGCGGCTACGCGGGAACCTATTTCTGGGTCGATCCCCTCAACGACCTGATCGCGATGTTCCTGGTTCAGGCGCCCGAGCGCCGCGAGCACTACCGCGCCCTGATCCGCCGCCTGGTCTACGCCGCCCTCGCCGAGTAAGACCGCGCCCGCCCTATTCGGCGCGGCCGATGACGAAGAAGATGGCAACGCCGCCGCCGACCGATTCGTAATCCACGGAGACGGTATAGTCGGGCGCCATTTCGGCGCGGTTTTCGGCGGTCATGGCGGCGATGGTCTCGGCGTCCAACATCCTCGACATCGTCGGCGGATAGGTGATGGTGACCTGGATGCGATCCGGACCCTCTGGAGAGGTCGGATATTCCGGCAACACATAGAACATGGCGCCGTCGGCATAGAGGATTTCCATGCGGGCGACGCCGTCGCCGGTGATTCGGGCGGTGGCGGCACCGGCGGCTTCGGCGGCACGGGCGTTGGCGTTCCATTGATCCCGGCTCATGGCGAACAGGGTCGCGGCCCGATCCCTGCTGAGGATTTCCTGGGCCGCGACCGGGCCGGCGGCCAGGACGAGGGCCAAGGCGGCGGCCCAGGCGCCGAGGGCGGGTCGGTTGAGAATGTGGTCCATGGTTGGAACGGCCTCTCGCGCAAATGATCGTTGTTGGCGCCGAGGCCCCCCTGCGCCGTGATGGGAACGCGGTCACTGGGTGCCCAAGGTGACCTCGAAGCAGGTGCCGCCGCCGGCGCGGGGCCGGCAGTGAGCGTCGCCATTGTGGCGCCGCGCGATCCGGCGCACAAGCGCAAGACCCAGGCCGACGCCCTTGTCGGTGCCCTCGCGCATGCCGGGGCGGCGATAGAACGGCCGGAACACGGCCTCACGCTCCTCCTCCGGGATGCCGGGGCCGCGGTCGAGCACCCGCAACACCGCGCCTCCCGATTGCGCAGGGGCGACCTCGACCGTCACCGGGCCGCCGGCGCCGTAGCGGGCGGCGTTGTCGAGCAGGTTGCGCATCAGACGCCGCATCAGGCGCGGATCGGCGGAAATGGTGGTGGCGGCGCCCGTGACCGTGGCGCCGTGGCGGGCCGCTTCTTCCGCCGCCAGACCCAAGAGGTCCACGTCCTCGCGCCGAATCAGGGCCTCGGCGTCATCGACCCGGCTCGCCAGCAGCAACTCCTCGATCAGATCGTCGAGCTCGGCGATGTCGCGGATCAGCCGTTGGCGAAGCTCGGGCCGGTCGTCGGGCCTGAGCAATTCGACCGCCATCCGAATGCGGGCGAGCGGCGAACGCAGCTCATGAGAGGCGCTCGCCAGGATGCCCTTTTGGGCCTCGACCAGACCCTGGACGGTCTCGGCGGCGTGGTTGAAGCTTTGGGCCAAGGCGGCGACCTCGTCCCGGCCCTCGACCGCGACCCGCGCCGAAAGATCGCCGCCGCCCAATGCGTCGACCCGGCCCTGGAGGCGCTCCAGGCGTCCGGTGAGGCGCCGGGCGAGCGGATAGGCGCCGATGGCGATGGCGCCGGCCAGCAAGGCCAGCGCGGCCAGGAAGCCGGCCGCCGGCCAGGCCCGGCTCGCCCGATCGGGCCGGACCACGACCCAACGCGAATCAGGCAATGCGATGGCGAACACCGGCCCGCGTCCGGGCGCGCGTATCCAGCCGCTGCGGATGCGCCCCGGCGGTGGCGACGGCAAAGGCTTGCCGATGGCGCCGAGCAGGCGGCCGTCGGGCGCGCGCACGGTGATCCGGGCGGCGAACCGCCTGGCCAGGCGGTCGAGCAGAATCTGCACCTCGCGCGGGCGGGCGCCGGGTGGCGGCAGCACCTCGCCAAGTACGGCGCCAATGCCGTCCAGCAGATGACTCTCGTGACGATGGTCGCGCGCCGCCCACCAAGCCAGCGCCGCCAGCAGCCCGAACAGAATCACGATACCGACGACGGTGACGTAGATCTGGAGATAGAGGCGGCGCATTAGGACTCCGCGTCGTCGTCCTGGCGGCGGGCGAGCAGATAGCCCGCGCCGCGGACCGTGATCAAGCGCCGGGGATGCTTGGGGTCGTCCTCGATCGCGGCTCGAATCCTGGACACGTGGACGTCGATGCTGCGATCGAAGGCTTCGAGGCCATGGCCGCGCAGCCGATCCATCAACTGGTCGCGCGACATCACGCGACCGGCGTTTTCGGCAAGCGCCCACAACAGATCGAATTGATAGCCGGTCAGGCGCGCGTCCCTGGTCCCGATCCGCGCCCGGCGGGCGCCATGGTCGATGGTCAGGCGACCGAATCTGAGCAGCGCCACGGGCGCGCCGTTGCCGCGGGCCCCGCGGCGCAGGATCGCCCGCAGCCGGGCCAGCAGTTCGCGGGGATTGAACGGTTTGGGCAGATAGTCGTCCGCGCCCAACTCCAGACCGACGATCCGGTCGGTGTCTTCGCCGCGCGCGGTCAGCATCAGGATCGGAATCTCCGATTGGCCGCGAATCCGCCGGCAGGTCTCGAAGCCGTCCAGATCGGGCAGCATGATGTCGAGGACGACCGCGTCGAAACCTTCGCCCGTGAGCCTGGCCAGGCCTTCCGCGGCGGTGGCCGCGTGGGCAACCTCCATGCCTGCCCGACCCAGATACTCGCCGACCATGGCGGCGAGTTCGGCGTCGTCCTCGATCATCAACAACTGATGGGCCATGGCGCCATCCGGGCTTCGGTCGGGGGCACCCGCGGAGTCGCGGGCGCGTCTCGAGCGACCAGCTTAACTTTTATGGCGGCCGAATCGATTCAGGATTTCGGGAAGCCGTGCCCGCTGCTCCGGGGTCAGCACCTCGGCCGCGTCGGCCAGGGCCGGGACCATGTGCCGCGATGCCTGCTCGGCCGTCGCCAGATGCTCCGAGCGCAACGCCTCGAGCGCGGCGCGATCGATCACCGGCCGGGACAGGGTCTCGACGACCGCCCGGCGGTCGCTCCCGTCCGGGGCGCGCAATGCGGCCATGGATTCGAAGGCATCGTCCAGGATCGCCTCGATCCGGGTTCGTTGATCGTCGGTGGCTTCCAACTGGTTGAGAATGCGGTCCAGGCGGCGGCCTGCGAAGTCCCGAGCCATGCCGGCGCCGCGGCCGAATCCGCGTCCGCACCAGCCGCGGCCGAACGGCCCGGCATGGGCGCCCATCCGCCACCCGGCGGCACCCAGCACCGCGCCCGCCAACCCGACAAGGCCGTATCGGAACCAGCGTCGGCGAGAGGGTTGTGGCGGCTGGTCATGATCAATCGGGTCGTTCTGAGTCATGATTGCGTCTCCTGATCTCGGTTCGATCGTATGGTTTCGACCTTAACAAGGCTCTGTTTCCGCCATTTGTGCCGCCGGTAAAGTTTTGTGAATTCGAGCGATCGCGGCGGACGGTCACGGGTGCGATTGGCGGCTGTCGGTCGGGCCGCTAACATCCGTTCGCTTCGGCACATGGCGGCGCGGCGCGCCCGGAGAGAGGACGGAGATCATGACGGATCGATTGCGGGACAAGGTCGCGTTGGTGGTTGGCGCCGGCTCGGTTGGCGAGGGCTTGGGCAACGGCAAGGCGGCGGCGATGCTGTTTGCCCGCGAGGGCGCGAAGATCTTCGCGGTCGATGTCGATTCGGACGCGGCCGCCGAGACCAAGGCGATCATCGAGTGCGAGGGCGGCATCTGCGCGACCCACCAGGCGGACGCGACCAGCGCCGCGTCGGTCGCGGCGATGGTCGCGGCCTGCCTGGCCCGGTTCGAGCGGATCGACATCCTCCACAACAATGTCGGCGGCTCGGTGCCCGGCGGCCCGGTCGATATGGGCGAGGAGGCATGGGACGCCAATATCGATTTAAACCTCAAGACCGTGTTCCTGAGCTGCAAGTTCGTGATCCCGGTGATGGAGCGTCAGGGCGGCGGCGCCATCGTCAATATCTCTTCGGTCGCCGGTTTGCGGTCCATGGGGGGCCGTGCCATGGTCGCCTATCAGGCGTCGAAAGCGGGCCTGATCCAGTTCAGCCGGGCGGTGGCGATCCAATACGCCAAGGCCGGGATTCGCTCCAACTGCGTGGTCCCCGGCCTGATGAATACGCCTCTGGTCGCCCATCGGATCGTCGGTCAGTACGGCGGCGGCAAACTCGCTGAAACCATTGCCCAGCGCGACGCCATGTGCCCGACCGGCAAGATGGGCGATGCCTGGGATGTCGCCTATGCGGCGCTCTACCTGGCATCGGACGAAGCCAAATATGTCACCGCCACCGAAATCCTGGTCGATGGCGGCCTGACCGCCAAATGCGATTGAGCGATCGGCTCCTGAACTTTGCGGTCGACCGGGCGCCATCCAACGCGACGTTCGTACGTCGATAAGGTTGCCCCGGATGTAGGGGTGTGCTACCTGCCGCGGATACGCCTTATGGGAGTTTCGGGCAATGGCAATGAATCCCGATCCGGTCGACGTTCATGTCGGCAGCCGAATCCGACTCCGGCGAAAAACCTTGTCGCTGAGCCAGCAGAAGTTGGGCCAAGCCATCGGCCTCACTTTTCAGCAGATCCAGAAATACGAGCGCGGCGCCAATCGGGCCGGCGCCAGCCGGCTGTATCGGCTGAGCCAGGTCTTGGACGTGCCGGTGGCCTATTTCTTCGATGATATGCCCATCCAGATCGCCGCTGGCGGACCGGCGCCTCAGGCGCAAGCCGCGCAGTTTCCAGACGACCCGCTGGTACGGCCAGAGATTCTGGATCTGGTTTCGGCCTTCCATCGGATTCCCGACCGGACCGTCCGCCGGCGGCTGAGCGCCCTGGTCAAGGCGGTGGCCAACTGCGAGGCGCCGCGGACTTAGAGCAAATCCCGAGCGGATCGAATCGATCCGCGACGACGTATTTGCTCGAGAACGAACGATTAGAGCGTTTTCCGACCCTATTTGGTCGAAAAATGCTCTAAGACCTCGACCACCGGTCCGATGGCGCGCCGCCGCCTCGGCGGCGCGATCGCCGTCCCATCAACCCTGGGATGCGCGCGACGGTGGCGTGATGTAGGCTCTCCGTTCGGAGGAGCCGATGGCGGATATCGACGCTTGGCTGGAGGGGTTGGGGCTCGGCCGTTACGCCGAGCTGTTCCGGCGCGAGCAAGTGACGCTTGGCGATCTGGCGGGTTTGGACGCGGCGCGAAAAGCTATGGAACAGCTTCTAACAGTCTACGACGAAGGCCGGCATTTCAAATTTGCAAGATTTATGGACATCGACCCGAAGGTCGCGGCCCAAGTGTATCAGTCTCAGACTCTCTGGATGTTAGGATTCCCGGATCAGGCCCGGCGGGTGTGTAACGAGACGGTCGAATCAGGGCGTTGGCGTAGCGGCTCACGCCGATGCGCGCGCCCCGATCCAGCGTTGGCTCATCAGGGTCGCGGCGAGGAGGGCGAGGCCGCCGAGGTCTGATTCCCAGCCCGGCTTGATCAGGATCAGTGCGGCGGCGAACAGGAGCACGCGTTCCCATGCCATCGACCGACGGATCAGGTAACCGTGGAGGGAGGAGGCCAGGCAACCAACGCCGATCAGGGCGGTGGCGAGGGTGGACAGAATTTCGGTCCAGGTCCCGATCAGCAGCAGCGAGGGACCGAACACGAACATGAACGGGATGATGTAGCCGGTCGCGGCCAACTTGATCGCGGCCAGGCCCGATTCCCACAAACCGGCGCCCGAAAGGCCGTTGGCGGCATAGAGCGAAATCGCCACCGGCGGCGTGATCACCGACAGGATCGCGAAGTAGAACACGAACAGATGGGCCGCCTCCAAGGGGATGCCCAACTTGCGCAGCGCCGGCACCAGCAGCGCGACCTGGACGATATAGGCGGGCGTGGTCGGCAGGCCCATGCCCAAGAGGATGCCGGCGAGCGCGGTCAAAATCAGGGCCAGGACCAGGGTGTCCTCGGAGAAGCCCGAGACCACGAACTGGGTGAATTCGATGCCGAGGCCGGTGAGCGAGATGACTCCGATGACGATGCCGGCGCTGGCACAGGCGCCGGCCACGGAGAGGGCGTTGCGCGCCCCGGTGATGAGGGCCTCGATCACGGTCAGATACGTGATCTCGCGCCGGGTGGTGCGGCGCAAAAGCGCGGTCGGGATCACCGAGATCAGCCCCCACAGCGCCGCGTATGGGGGGCTGAATCCGGCCAGCAACACGCCCACGATCACCACCATGGGCAGGAACTGATGGCCGCGCTCCTTGAGCACGGCGCCCATGCGCGGCAGGTCCGGCTTGGGCAGGCCCTTGAGCCCGACCCGCTTGGCCTCGAAATGGACCGCCAGGAACACGGCGACGAAATACAACAGCGCCGGGACGATGGCGATCGAGACCACGGTCAAATAGCTCACGGCCATGAACTCGGCCATGACGAAGGCGGCGGCGCCCATGATCGGCGGCATGATCTGGCCGCCCGTGGAGGCCACCGCCTCGACCGCGCCGGCGAAGGCCGGGCGGTAGCCGAGCTTCATCATCATCGGGATGGTGAAGGTGCCGGTGGTCATGACGTTGGCGGTGGAACTCCCCGATATGGTGCCGAACATGGCGCTGGTCACGCAGGCGACCTTGGCCGGCCCGCCGGCCGAGGCGCCGGCCAGGGCCAGGGAGAAATCCCGGAACAGTTTGCCGGTGCCGGAGCGCTCGACGAAGGCGCCGAACAGGATGAACAGCACCATGTAGGTGGCCGAGACGTTGATCGGGATGCCGAACAGCCCTTCGGTGGTCAGATACATCTGATCGACGATCTGGCCCGGATCGATACGCGCGACCAGGACCGCATAGGCCAGAAACGCGAGCGCGGTGACCGGCAAGGCCAGGCCGATGACCCGGCGGGTGGCTTCGAGGGTCACCGCGATGAGTGCGACGCCCAGCACCATGTCCTCCGGCCGAAGTTCGTCGACATAGGCGAACCGGTCGAGGACGTAGTCGTGATTGACGAACAGATAGCCGATCGAGGCCACCGCGAGCGCGAGCAGGGCGAAATCGAGGGCGCGGCCGAGAAGCTTGCCTTTTTCGGTGAAAGTGGGGAACCAGAGAAAAATCAGGACCAGGGCGAACAGCAGATGGGTGCCGCGGAAATAGAACACGGACGGCACGCCGACGATGACCACATAGAAATGATAGGCGGCCATGCCCAGGGCGATCGCACCCGGGATGGCCCGCCCAGGCGTCAGGCCGAAGGGCAGGGTCATGGCCCGGCCAAGGGCCCGGCCAAGTCTCGATTCACCGGGTGCCGGCCTCCCGGTAATAGCGCTCCGCCCCGGGATGGAGTGGCACGCCGACATCGACCGCCATGGCTTCCACGTCGTAGCCCTCGAGCATGGCGGTGACCGCGCTCAACTCGCCACCGCGTTCGGCCAGGGCCTTGGTGATGGCATAGGCGAGGTCGTCGGAGACCTGGCTGCAATTGGCCATCATATGCATGCGAAAGCTGGCGGTGGCCACGTCCTCGTCCTGGCCGGAATAGGTACCGGCGGGGATCGTCGCCCGCGCCCAACCGGGATTGATCGCCTTGAGCTTGGCGAAGGCGTCGTCGGAAATTTCCAGCAATCGGGTGTCGCGGGCGGTCGCCAGGTCGAGAACACCGCCCGCCGGGACCGAGCTGATCAGAATCATGCCGACGATCTGGCCGTCCTTCATCATGTTCACCTGATCGGTGATCGAGGCGAAGTTGATCTGGCCGAGGTCGTCATAGGTGAGCCCCCAGAGGCTGAGCAGCGTGCGGGTCGCGGCCTCGGTGGTGTTGCCCCGAGGCAGGGTCGCGACCGACTTGCCGCGGAGGTCGGCGAAGCTGGTGATCGAAAGGTCGGTGACCGGCACCTGGGCGTACTGCTGATAGAGCGCCGCGATGTTGCACAGATCGCCGACCTTGTCCTTGAACGGCGCGCGTCCGGCCAGGGCATCGACGGTCGAGATCACGTTGCCCCAGGCGATATCAGCCTTGCCGGAGGAAATCCCCTTGATGTTGATCAGGCCCGCGCCGGGGCGGACCGTGACCGCGAGGCCGTCTATTTCCTGCTCCAATATCTGCTTGACCGCGCCGCCGAGCGGATACCAGGTGCCGCCCGCGGGCCCGGTCATGAACACCAGTTTCTGGGCCACCACGGGCCCGGCGGCCAGCAGCGCCGCCATGGGCAAGGCGGCCGCGAGCGTCCGAATCGAATACCGTGCCAATGTCATCACCAAAGTCCTCCCCGACCCCAGCTTATTGCGGAACCGGAGCAATCTCCAGCAGATGCGTTAGCGAACCCGAAATCGCCGGCGGCTTGCATGGCCACGATCCGGCGGTTTAGGGTCCGGCGACGGAAATGCGAGACCGATCAGGGTGGGGCGGATGGTGGGGTCGATGTTGGATCGGATTACCGAGGGCAAGTGCCTGTTCATCCTCGGCGATGAGGGGATCGTCTATGACCACGGCCGCCAGGAAATCTACGCCCTCAACACCGCCGCGACCTATCTGTGGTGTTTGATCGAGGACGGTCGCGACGAGGCCGGGGCCGTGGCCGATTATGCGGCGCGCTTCGGTTTGGCCGACCCGACCGCCCGTTCCCACGTCGTGGCCCTGGCCGACGAATTCAGCCGGATCGGCGGCGCTGAAGGCCCGGACCGTGACGCCCAGCCGGATGCTTCGGTGGCGGCGCCCGACGCGCCGCCCCTGACCGAAGTGCCAACTCCGGTCGAACGGAGTTTCCGTGTGCTCGAAACCAGTTTCCTGTTCAGGTGCGCCACCCGCGCTCAGGCCGAACGGATCGAACCGGTTCTCGCCAGGTTCGCCGAGGACGCCGGCCGCGAGCCGGATGTGATCGTGGATCTGCGTCAAATCGATGGCGCGCTCATCCTGTACCGGTCCGGACAGCCCGTCGGGATATATGACGGGCTCGATGCCCTGGCGCCGGCGGTCAAGACTTGTCTCTGGACGACAGCGATCAACAATTTCGACTACTTTCTGAACCTGCATTCCGGCGTGGTCGGCCACCGCGACGGGTGTCTGTTGTTGCCGGGAGCATCGGGCAACGGCAAGTCGTCGTTGACCGCGGCGCTGGTCGGCAGCGGTTTTCCCTATTTGTCCGATGAAGTCGCGCTTTTGGGTGACGACTGCCAAGTTCGGTCGATCCCGCTCTCGCTTTGCGTCAAGAACACCGGCTGGGACATCATCGCGCGCTATTTCGCCGAGATCGAGGAATTGCCGGAGCACCGGCGCGAGGACGGCAAGGTGGTCAAATACCTGACCTTCCCGTTCGAGACCTGCGCCGATCCGGCAAAAAGCTACGCCGTCCATACGATCGTCTTTCCGTGTTATGTGCCCGGGTCGCCGAACGAACTCGTCCCGGTCTCAAAGGCCGACGCGCTGGCCCGTTTGTTCCAGGAGTGCCAATCGATTCCGGCGGCGCTGACCAGAACCCGGGTGGCGGCTCTGGTCGCCTGGATTGGCGGCGTGGACTGCTTCAGCCTCGATTTCTCCGACCTCGACGCCGCGGTCGCCGCCGTGCGAACGGGCCTGGAGAAGTAGGCGCCCGTGACGCAAGGCGACATGCCGAGCATGGAGAGCTCCGGTGTCGTTGTAAAAGAATCTTACAATCTGGCGGCGTTCGGGCACGGAAATTATTGGTAAATGGTTATTATTTCTGGGTTTCGACTCGGTGGTACAATCCTTGCTTGTTTGCTCCCGCCATGTTGGTCAATCTGATCGGCGGCACGACGAGTGGCGATCCCCGATCGTCTGGTCGCGTCGATTCAGAGTGAGTGCGAGAACGTGTGACCACGAGAGAGGTCCAGACAATGGATGACGTTAAAGCGACCGAAAACGAGATTGAAAGCGTAGACGAGACCGTCAGCGCGGAGCGGCGCAAGTTCTTGAAGAAAGCGGGCACCGTCGCGGTGGCGGCC
>CAJWQN010000044.1 GCA_913045505.1 uncultured Rhodospirillaceae bacterium
TCGAGCAAATACGTCGTCGCGGATCGATTCGATCCGCTCGGGATTTGCTCTAAGTTTTGAGGAATGACGACTATGATGGGAGATTATGGCCGTCGATTGGAGCCAGATTTTCCAAACTTGCTTCGGCGGGCGGGATACGCTGGCGTGACTGAGTGGTTCGTGAAGAGGTAATTGGCATGAAATCCAGTTTGCAAGCCGGTCTAACGAAAACGCGCAGGTTTGACATCGATGAAGCACGGACGATCGACTTTCTCGGCGAGGATTTGCGCGTCTACGGGACGCCCATGTTCGTCCGCGACATCGAATGGACATGCCGCGACTTCCTTCTTGAACACGCCGAGGCCGGCGAGGACTCGGTCGGAATCGCCATCGAGATCAGCCACGGCGCGGCCACCCCGCTCGGGATGGCGGTCGATATCACCGTCACCGTGACCCGGGTCGAAGGCCGCCAGGTGTGGTTCGACGTCGAGGCCCGCGACGCCATCGAGGAGATCGGCCGCGGCAAGCATGGCCGGTTCATGGTCGCGCTCGACCGGCTGCGCCAGCGCGTCGCCGAGAAAGTGGGAGCGGCCAAAGAGCATTGAATTGGCCATGACCAGCGCCGAAAGAAACGTCCCGGTCTACTGCTACCAATGCGTGGCGGGGCCGGATCTCCTGAACGTAAAGACGCTCGATGGCGTCGCCACCGAAGTCGAGCCGAATTTCTCCGCCGCCGCCATCCATCCCGCGGCGGGCAAGATCTGCGTCAAGGCCTATGGGCTGATCCAGAAGACCTACAACCCCGCGCGCGTGCTGACGCCGATGAAGCGGACCAATCCGAACAAGGGCCGCGTGCACGACCCGGGCTTCGTGCCCATCACCTGGGACGAAGCGCTCGACATGGTCGCCGACAAGCTGAACCGGGCGCGGGCGCGTGGGCTGACCGACGAGGCCGGCTATCCCAGGCTCGCCGTCAGTTTCGGCGGCGGCGGCACGGCGCGATCCTACATGGGCACCTTTCCCGCCTTTCTCGGTGCATGGGGACCGATCGACCAGAGCTTCGGAAGCGGCCAAGGCGTCAAGTGTTATCACTCCGAGCATCTATACGGGGAGTTTTGGCACCGTGCCTTCACGGTCTGCCCCGACACCCCCTTGACCGACTATGTGCTGTCGTTCGGCGCCAACACCGAGGCGTCCGGCGGGGTCACGGGGGTATGGCGTCACGCCGAGGCCCGCGCCCGTGGCCTCGAGCGCGTCCAATTCGAGCCACATCTGTCGATCACCGGCGCCTGCTCGGCGGAATGGGTGCCGATCAAACCGAAGACCGACGCGGCGTTCCTGTTCGCCATGCTCCATGTGATGTTGCACGAGACGCCGCGCCAAAATCTCGACCTGGCGTTTCTCGGGCGACGCACGGGCTCACCCTACCTGGTCGGACCCCAGGGCTATTTCCTGCGCCAGGAAAGTAGCGGAAAACCGCTGATATGGGATACCAAACAAGACGCCGCGGTCCCCTTCGACAGCCCTGATACCGAGCCCGCGCTGGACGGTGAATTTACCGTCGATGCGGTCGAGACCGGCGCCGATGGCCAGATCTGGCGGCACCAGGGGATCGGGGCCCAAACCGCTTTTTCGCGTCTGGTCGCTCACGTCGCGCCGTATACGCCGGACTGGGCCGAGGCGGTTTGCGAGATCGGGCCCGGCACCGTTCGTCGGATCACCAGCGCGTATCTGGCCCATGCCCGGGTCGGCGCGACCATCGACATCGGCGGCGCGACCCTCCCGCATCGGCCGGTGGCGATCAGTCTGGGCAAGACGGTCACCAACGGCTGGGGCGGCTACGAGTGCTGCTGGGCGCGCACGCTCCTCGCCTGCCTGATCGGCGGTCTCGAGGTCCCGGGCGGCACCCTGGGCACCGCGGTCAGGCTCAATCGTCCGGCAACCACGCGCCAAGCCAGCGTCACGCGCGGGCCGGACGGCTTCATGGACTTCCCGCTGAACCCCACCGACCGCGATAACTGGCAGGCGGTTCCGAAGATCCGCAACGCCCATGGCAGCCTCGTGCCGCTGTCCGCGCATTCGCCGTGGAGCGCCGCGCTCGGACCCTCGCACTTGGCATGGATGTTTCTCGAGCGAACGCCGGACAACTGGCCCGAGGTAACGTCGCCCGATGTCTGGTTCGTCTATCGCACCAATCCGTCGATCTCGTTTTGGGACACTCCCACGATCAGTGAACGAATCGCCGAATTCCCGTTCGTCGTCGCCTTTGCCTACACGCTCGACGAAACCAACTACATGGCCGACGTCCTGCTGCCCGAGTGCACCGACCTCGAAAGCACCCAGCTGATCCGGATCGGCGGGACAAAATACACAGAGCAGTTTTGGGACCACGAAGGATTCGCCATCCGCCAGCCAGTGGTCGCGCCGCGTGGCGAATGCCGCGACTTCACCGACATCGCCACCGAGCTCGCGACTCGGACCGGAATTCTGAGCGCCTACAACCAGGCGATCAACGCCGGTGGGGCGGGATTGCCATTGGCCGGCGAGAACTACGATCACCGCCTCGATCCCGACCGTGCCCATGCCGGCGACGCGATTTGGGACGCGGTCTGCCGGGCGGCCACCGGCGAGCTCACCGGCGGCACCGAGTCCGAGGGTCTCGACTGGTTCAAACGGCACGGTCACCGCAGCAGGCCGATCTCGCGGCTGCGTTGGTACCTCTATCCGGAAATCCTGCGCCAGGACATACGCTTCGAGATGCCCTATCAGGAACGCCTGCGGAGGATCGGCGCCGAGCTCGCCAATCGACTTCATGAGCAGGATATCCATTGGTGGGATAGGCAATTAGACGAGTATCAGGCGTTGCCGGAATACAGGGATTTTCCCGGCCTCTGGGAGGGTGCGGTGGTCGCGGCTGGCGCAACGCCCGAGGACTTTCCGTTCTGGCTATTGACCACGCGCAGCATGCAGCATTCCTGGGGCGCCAACGCCAGCTTGCAGATTGTCGATGAGGTTGCCGGCAACATCAAGGGATACCGCGGCGTGGTCATGAACGCGGACAAGGCGGCCGCGCTCGGGATCGGAGACGGTGACATGATCGAGGTCCGCTCGACCTTGCGCGCGACCAAGGGCAAGGCGGTCCTGCGCCAGGGCATACGCCCCGATACCGTGCTGATGGCCGGGCAGTTCGACCACTGGGTGACGCCTTTTTCCAAGGACAAAGGGGGCCCCAGCATGAATCCGCTGACCCCGATGTCGCTCGAGCTCACGGACGCCACCGGCTCGGCCGCCGATCTCGTCCGCGTCGCCATCCGCCGCCTCGACCAAGCCCCCGAGCCTGGGTCATGACCCGCTACGTGATGGTCGCCGATCTTCGCCGCTGTGTCGGCTGCCAGACCTGCACGGCCGCCTGCAAGGGTGCCAACGCCACGCCGCCCGGCGTGCAATGGCGCCAGGTCCTGGACATGGAGGTCGGCACGTTCCCCGACGTCCGGCGCGTATTCGTTCCGGTCGGCTGCATGCATTGCGGCGAGCCACCGTGCATGGAAGTTTGTCCGACCACGGCCACCGGCCAGCGCGACGACGGCTTGGTGACCATCGATTACGACTTGTGCATCGGCTGCGGATATTGCGCGGTGGCCTGCCCCTATCAGGCACGCCACATCAGCCATCGCGCGGCGTTCGCCTATGGCGATCAGGCCATGGCGCCCGAGGTCGCGCGCTTCGATGAAGCGCGCGTCGCGGTCGCGACCAAATGCACCTTCTGCGTCGACCGCGTCGACAAGGCCAAGGAAAACGGCCTGGTCCCGGGCGTCGATCAAGAGGTGACCCCGGTCTGCGTCAATTCCTGTATCGCCGGCGCGCTTCATTTCGGCGACCGCGACGATCCCGACAGCGCGGTTTCCAGCCTGCTCGCGGAAAACGCGACGTTTCGCATGCACGAAGACCTCGGCACCGATCCCGGCTTCCATTACGTTTGGGACAGCGAATGAGTCGCAACGCGCCTTGGCGGCAGACCAATTGGGATTGGCGCGCCGCCGCCAATTTCATGGGCGGGGGCGCCGGCGCCGGTCTGCTGATCGCCGCCGCCATCGTCTCGGCTCCGGGCGACCCCTTCTGGCCCCATGCGGCACTCGCGCTGTTGCTGATCGGCGGCGGCTTGGCGAGCGCGTGGTTCGAGATCGGCCGGCCATTGCGGGCGATGAACGTGTTCCTGCATCCGCGAACGTCCTGGATGACACGCGAGTCGTATGTCGCGGTCGCACTGTTCGCGGTCGGCCTGGTCACGGTCCTGGTCGCGCCCCGGTCCGGGGCCGTGCCCGGGGGCGGCGCCCTGATCTGGGCCTGCGCCGTCCTGGCCGCGGTCTACCTTTTCACCCAGACACGGATTCTGGCCGCCGCCAGGGGAATCCCGGCGTGGCGCGAGCCGGCGTTGCAGCCGTTGATGGTGGTCACGGGGTTGACCGAAGGTGTCGGCTTGATGCTGGTGCTCGCACCGGTCGCGGCCGGCGCCGTGGCCGGGCCGGCGGCGGTGCTGCTCTGCCTTTGCCTGCTGCGTGGGCTGGCTTGGCTGGTCTATTTGCGGCGAATCGAGAGCGCTGGGGTGCCACCCGCCGCGTGCGCGGTTCTGCGTCGGGCGAGCACGGGCCTTATCGTTGTCGGACACGTCCTGCCGATCCTGCTGTCGTTCCTTGCCCTTCAACCGTGGCCGTGGCCGACCGGCCTCGGGGTCCTCGCCGGCGTGGTCGCGCTCGCGGCCGGCTGGCTGTTGAAATACCTCGTGGTCACCCGCGCGGCCTATAATCAGGGTTTCGCGTTGCCATGGACGCCGGTGCGCGGCGCCGGAGACGCGGTCGCCGGGCCGAGGCCGGGATGGCCCAACGGCGGCACATGACCATCGGCCCGGCGCGCGCCGGCGCCTCTCGATGGGAGTGAACGAGAATCGACGATATGATGGCTGTGCGCCGCCTGAAACCCGACGACCTCGATGCGGTGATCGCGCTCGACAAGGCGATCACGGGCCGATCGCGACGCGGCTATTTCGAAACCCGCCTCGCCGCGGCGTTGCGCGAGCCATCTGCTCATGTCCAATACGCCGTCGAGGACGATCGCGGCTTGGCCGGATTCGTGTTGGCCCACCTGCTTTCGGGGGAGTACGGCCGCGGCGAGCAGGTTCTGGCGCTGGAGGTGATCGATGTCGCCCCGGGCCGTCGGCGCCAGGGCGTCGGTCGACAACTTCTCGGCGCGCTCGAAGGCGAGATGGGGCGGATTGGAATCAAGGAGATTCTCACCGAGGCCAGCTGGACCGATCACGAACTGCTGCGTTTTCTCACCGCCGCCGGCTTCGAACTGGCGCCGCGCCAAGTTATCGAATGCGCGGTCGCGCTGGCGGACCAACTGTGAATCAGACGGGCGCGTCATGAGCACGGAAAAGAAACCTCGTCTTCACCTACCCCTGGCGGTCGACCGACCCGCCGAAGCCGACTACAGCGTGCCCGCGCCGAGCGATTACGACGCCCTGTCGCGCGACTGGGTCGATGTGCGCTCCCTGCGCACCGAGGACCTCGCCGATCTGGTGCGCATAGACCGCCAGATTACCGGCCGCGCGCGGCAAGACTACATCGCCAGCAAGGTGAAGGAAGCCTTGCTCGACAGCGGGCTTCGCGTGTCGTTGACCGCGGCCATCGACGGCATCGTCGCCGGCTTCATAATGGCCCGGCTCGACTACGGCGAGTTCGGCCACATGGAACCGGTCGCGACCATGGACACGATTGGCGTCAGCCCCGACTACGCCGGCCGCGGTGTCGGCAAGGCGCTGGTGTCACAGCTTCTGGCCAACCTGCGCGCACTGGGTGTGGAGCGGGTCGAGACTTCCGTCGCGTGCGACGATCTCGCCTTGCTGGGCTTCCTGTACCGGTGCGGGTTTAGACCCTCGCGGCGGCTGGCCTTCGCCAAGAAAATCGCCTGATACCAACCGGCATTGAGTGAAACTCATTGCCGGTTGGCAAGCGCGACGGCGCGCCCGAGCTTATGCGAGGAAAGCCTGCGTGGCGACTGAACGCACTACGAATTGCGATGAGTCTTGCCCATCGCAATTTGGTATGACGGTCCGGTCCGGGCTTCGGAGCACCAGCGACCGGATGTCTTTCGTGGGTCGGGTGCTTCGCCGATCACCACCGGTGGGGACACCAACGACACGTTTGGCGAACTTTTCGAATTGGCGGCAGTAGTGATAGGCGCTGCCGCCAAGGTGGAAGGGCCAGGGTTGGGTCGGCGATCATTCGGGAAGCGAGGTATCCTCGAGCACCGCATCGGTCAAGTCGGCATCGTCGAGCACCGCCCCACTCAGGACGGCACCGGTCAAATCCGCCCCACGCAACAGGGCGCGGTTGAGCCGCGCGCCGCGCATATTGGCGTTGGCCAGCTTGGCCGCGCTGAGATCGGCGCCGGCCAGATTGACCGGCCAGGAGCGGGCGCCGCCTTTTTGGCCCGACCCGGCCAGCGCCACCGGCGAGAGATCGGCACCGCTCAGCCGGGCGCCACGTAGCGTCGCCTCGGACAGGTTGCACCCGCAGAGATCGGCGCCGTCCAGATTGGCCTTGTCCAGATTGGCGCCGCTGAGGTCGGTAAGGCGCAGCATGCATCCTTCGAGGTTGGCCTCGGCGAGCACCGTGTTGTTGAGCAGCGCGCCGGCCATATTGACCTTGGCCAGGTGGCAGCCGGTGAGGTCGCGGTCGGACAGATCGGCGCGCCGGCCGCCGGCCCCGTCCGAGTTGATCCACAGGTAATGATCCCGCAGGGCCGAGGCGATGTCCGGGTCGAGATCACCGGGCAAACTGAAGCCGCCGAACCCGGGGATATCGACGCCGGACACGAAGGCATTCTCGAATTGCGAGCCACTCAAGTCACAGCCGCCGAAATTGGCTTTCTCGATCACCGCGTTGCGCATATTGACCTCGCGCAGAACCGCGCCGGCGAAGTTGGTCTGGGCCAACAAACTGCCGCTCAGATTGGCGCCTTTCATCTTGGTGCCGCTGAAATCGGCGTTGGTGAGGTCGGCCTTGGACAAGTCGCACTGGACCATTTCGGCGCCGCTGAAATCGGCGCTGGCCAGCGAGCTTCCGATCAGCTTGGCCTCGGACATCTGAGTGCGCGACATGTCGGCCCGATCAAGCTGGGCGCCGGTCAGGTCGGCGCCATCGGCATCCTGGGTGGTATCCTTGACGACCTCGGCCCGGCTGTCGCCCATGGCCGCATCGCGCAGCGTACCCGGTCGAAAATCGGCGCCCTTGAGGACCGCATCGACCAGCTTTGCCCCGCGCAGCCGCGCCCCGCGCAAATCGGCGCGAGAGAGATCGGCGCCGGTCAGATTGGCGTCGACCAGATTGGCCGCGAACAGATCGGCGTATTTGAGGTTGGCCCGATACAGCATGGCCCCGCTGAGATCGCTGCCGCTGAGCACCGCGTTTTCGAGATTGGCCTTGGGCAGGTTCGCCCCGGCAAGATCGCGCTTCACGAAGTTCGCGCGAACGCCGCCGGGCCGCCCTTTGACGAAGGCATTGTGGCGCTTGAGCGCCGGCAACAACGGCCGAATATCGAACTGTCGAAGAGCCATGGGACCGTTCAAACTCCGATAACGGGCCTGCCAACGGCCGTAAGAATCAAGGTTAGGGCAGGGCCGAACGCCGAACCTAGACTCACCGGATTCAATTTGCTGGAGCCTCGAATCTTCAACCGTGGGGAATAAGGCTCAAATGCCACTTAACTCTACCGTTTCCGGACGGTTATGAAACCCACAAAATCGTAACCGGAACATCATAATTGAGCGAACCGCGACGAAATAATGTGACCAAGATCACCTTCCGCCTCGTCAACCATCATCGCCCGGCGGCGGGCGCCGATCGGTGCCGGTTACGGCGCAGCCAGGCGCGCGGTGCGGTTTTTCGGCACCCCGGCTCCGTGGTGGCGGAAACAAGCCGGGACCGATCATTCGTCCGGTAACCGATTCAAGATCGAGAACATTGGCACGACACCGTCGCGGAACAATAGTATGTTCCGCGGGCAAATTGGACGACCTGTGACAACTGGTCCGGTGCGAGCGACCGTCAATTGGTGCACGTTGCATCCTTGCCTGGATGGAGTGTCGTCGAGGGAGAAAATTTGGAACATCGCCGCCCGGCGTTGAAGGTGCTGTACATGTCGGGCTAGACCAGCAATGCGATCGTCCATGAAGGCCGATCGGATGCCGACGCGCCGCTGCTGCAAAAGCCGTTCCGCAAGGAGGACCAGGCCCGCAAGCTGCGCGCCGTGCTCGACTCGGCGTGACCTGGTGCGCCCGCCGGCATGTGCCGTGCCGTTCGCGCGCGCCATTCGGCGGCGGTACGAATTTTTCGCCCGATTCGACCGAAAGATCGCCGCGAGTCGCGCGCTCACCGGCCTTCAAAAGTACGCGAGATCAGGACAAACACCTTGTTCAGCGCTGATCCAGCCGCCATGTTAGTGGAGCCATCGGCGGCGAGCGCCGAGATCGGCAGGTAACGGTTCGGCTCGGACCGTGGCACAGGAGTGGAAATGGCGAATCTCGTGATCACTGTCATGAACACCGTCCGGGGGTGGCGCCCGTGGGCATTCGGCCCGATGTTCGCGGCCGTGCTGGCGATCGCGCCGGCCCAGGCCGATGATGCGCTGAGCCCCAATCAGATCGGCGCCATCGAGGGTCTGATTCGCAATTACATCTTGGCCCACCCCGAGGTCATCGTCGAATCGGTCCAGGCCATGCGGGAGCGCGACGAATCGGCCTCCCACCAACGCGCCAAACAGAACCTGGTGGCGCTGCGCGATCAACTGATCAACGATTCCAATTCGCCGATCGCCGGCAATCCCGACGGCGACGTGACCATCGTCGAATTTTTCGACTATCGCTGCAGTTACTGCAAGGCGAGCTTGGCCGTGGTTCGCCAGATTCTGGAGGAGGACCCCGGTGTTCGCCTGGTGTTCAAGGAATTTCCGATCTTGAGCCCGGAATCGGCCAATGCCGCCCGCGCCGCCCTGGCCGCCCAGAATCAAGGCAAGTATTTCCCGTTTCACAATGCCCTGATGGCCGCGCGGGGCTCGTTCAGCGAGTCCCAGATCATGGAGATCGCGGCCGAGGTCGGGCTCAACATCAACGTCCTGGAACGCGATATGCGCTCACAGAAAATTCAGGCGATCATCGACGCCAATACCGATCTGGCCGCCGATCTCAACATCAACGGCACGCCGACCTTCATCATTGGCGATCAGGTCAAGCCGGGCGCACTCGATATCGGTGTGCTGCGGGAGATGATCGCGGCCAAGCGCGCCGGATGATCGCCCGCGCCCTCATTGTTTCGATTGCGGCGCTGGTGCTCGCCGGGTGCGCCGGCACCGATATGCCGGGACCCCCGGCGCCGTTCGGAGCCGACTCAGGCGGCGGCTACACCGAATTACGCCCCGAGGCCGATGTGGTCGCGGTCAGCTATCTTGGGCCCTATTGGCCGACCAGCGCTTATCCGCCGGTGCGCGAGCACGACAGCGCCCGGGCCAGCGCCCATGCCACGGACATGGCGCTGTGGCGGAGCGTGCTGGCCGCGCTCGAGCAGGGGTTCAGCGGCTTGGAAGTGATCGAGTCCGAGGTCGCGGTGGCGTTCGATATCCCGTCCCTGCCGCGGCTGACCTACGCGACCGGGTCGCGCCTCAAAATCGGGGCGGCCACCGGTCTGTTCGGACCCTTGGGTCGTTTCGGCGATTTCGACCATCGCGATCGGGCACGGGTGCGGGCGGTGGTGGAAATGACCGCCCGCCTGGTGGCGGGCGGTACGCCCGGAGCGCTCGACGCGGCGGAAGTTGCGCGGGATCTCGCGAAGAAATATCGTTTTGCGCTGCCAAACGGGGTCTAGCGTCGTCGCTGGCGCCCGGCCCCGGTGCACCATTGACCCAACCTGAAATAATTGCTGGTGTGTGCTGCCGGTACGAAACCTGCCCGAACCGGGCGCGGGCGATGACGACAAGGCGCGAGACGTGACTCGACCTCACCTTTCGATATCGAGACACTTGACGATCGCCGGCGTGGCCCCGTCCCGCCGCGGGCCGCGCCCGGTGCGCCAACTGCTGGGCGCCGCCACCGGTCTGTTGCTGGCGATCGCCTTGTCGATGCCGTTTACCGGCTGCTCGCGGGCGACCACCGAATCCGCCTTCGTCGGCGCCCGCGATCATACCTTCGCGCAATCGCTGAGCAATCACCCCGAGCTCGCCCGTCTGGCCCAAGCCTTCGATCAGGCCGTCGCGACGCCGACCGACCCGCAACAGCGCCGGCGCCAATTCAATCTGTTCTCGGATGTGTTCGAATTGACTCGCAGCGATTACGTCGATCGGGTCACCTCTGACGACCTGGTGACGACGGCTGTGGATGGGATAACGAAGGCCGCGGCGAACACGGTCAATCTCGAGGCCCGGGCACCGGCCAATCTCATGGCCGCGGCGCTGAGCGCCATGCTGAGCGGACTCGACGCCCATTCCGACTATTTGACCCCGGACGATTACGAGGAAATCCGGGTGCGCACCCGCGGCGAATTCGGCGGCATCGGGATCGAGGTCACGATGGAGAACGGGCTGGTCAAATGCGTCTCGCCGATCGATGATACGCCGGCGGCGCGGGCCGGAATTTTGGCTGGCGACATGATCACCCACGTCGATGGTGAATCGGTGCTGGGCAAGACCCTGATGCAAGCGGTTGAACGCATGCGCGGTCGGGTCGGCACGGATATCATCGTCACCGTGCTGCGCGAGGGCGTCGCGGTGCCGTTCGACGTTGCCATCACCCGTGACATCATTCGGATTCGCTCGGTCCGCGCCCGTTCGGAAGGCAATATCGGATATCTGCGGGTCACCACCTTCAACGAGCGGACGACCACCGGTCTGCGCGACGGGGTCAAGCGCCTGCGCGCGGAATTGGGCGACCGGATGGCGGGTTTCGTTCTCGACCTGCGCAACAACCCGGGCGGTCTGCTGGACCAGGCCCTGGCCGTTTCGGACGCGTTCCTGACCGGGGGCGAGATCGTCTCCACGGCCGGGCGGCGCCATCGGGATATCCGCCGGTTTTCCGCCGACCGATCCGACATCGCCGACGGTTTGCCGATCGTGGCCCTGATCAACGGCGGCAGCGCCTCGGCCTCCGAAATCGTGTCCGGAGCCCTGCAGGATCACGGCCGGGCCATTATCCTGGGCTCACGCTCGTTCGGGAAGGGCTCGGTGCAGACGATCATGCCGGTCAAGGGTGGTGGCGCGGTCCGCCTGACCACGGCGCGCTACTACACGCCGTCCGGGCGGTCGATCCAGGTCACCGGCATCGTGCCCGATATCCGCGCCGAAGACGGCGACGCCGCCAATCGCGAGGGCGACCTCGACAATGTGCTCGAAGCAGAGGGCACCATGGAGACGGTAAGCACCGACACCCTCGAGACCGCCTGCCCGACCGCGACCTCGGCGGAAGATCCGGTGCTGGCCTGCGCGCTCCAACTGTTGCGCGGCCAGGCCCGGTCCGCGGCGGCGGCGCCGGTCAATTGATCGGGATCAGACGCCCCGTTGCTCCACGGGGCCGCGCGCCCTGCCCGGCCCGTCAGATCAGTCCCGCCAGCGGCGAGGATGGGTCGGCATACATTTTCTTCGCCATCCGCCCCGCCCGATAGGCGAGCCGGCCCGATTCGACCGCCAGCCGCATCGCCCGGGCCATCAGGATCGGATCCTTGGCCTCGGCGATGGCGGTGTTCATGAGCACGCCGTCACAGCCCAGTTCCATGGCGACCGCGGCGTCGGACGCGGTCCCGACCCCGGCATCGACCAGCACCGGCACCGAGGCATTTTCGACGATAAGGCGGATGTTGACCGGATTTTGAATGCCCAGGCCCGAACCGATCGGCGCGGCCAGCGGCATCACCGCGCAACAACCGATGTCTTCCAACCGTTTGGCCATGATCGGATCATCACTGCAATAGACCATCACCTCGAACCCGTCCTTGATAAGAGTCTCGGCGGCGGCCAGGGTCTCGACCATGTTGGGATAGAGGGTTTTCGGGTCGCCCAGCACTTCGAGCTTGACCAGGTCCCAGCCCCCCGCCTCGCGGGCCAGGCGCAAGGTGCGGAGCGCATCCTCGGCGGTGAAGCAGCCGGCGGTGTTGGGCAGATAGACGTAGGTCTTGGGGTCGATATGGTCGGTCAGCATCGGCGCCGCGGGATCGGTGACGTTGACCCGGCGCACGGCGACCGTGACGATCTCGGCGCCCGAGGCTCCGAGCGCCGCGGCGTTGGTCTGATAGTCCTTGTACTTGCCGGTCCCGACAATCAGGCGCGAAGTGAACCGCCGGCCGGCCACGGTCCAGGAGTCGTCGTTCTCGGCTCTGGCATCCGCCAGCGCGGCGCCCATGCCACCGCCGATGAAGTGGACGATCTCCAGGGCGTCGCCGTCCTCGAGCGGGGTCTGTGCGAACGCGGCGCGGCGCAGGATTTCACGGTTACGCTCGATCGCGATCTTGCGCGCATCCAATCCAAGCGACTCGAGCAGGGCCGAGACCGTCAACGGTGCGCTGAAATCGCGATTCTCGCCATTGATGATGATGCGCATGTCGCTTGCCCCTTGCCTGCTTGGCTTCGCTCAAAGTATGGGTGTCGCCGGGGCCTGTTTCAACTCGCCGAACGCGGCCGGCCATTGATGGCCATCGAGTCCGCGAGCGTCGACCGCGTCGGTGTTCCGACCGCGATGTCGAAAGAGGAGAGGACATGCGTGAATACGAGGTTGAGGTGGCGACCGCTGACGGGTCCATGGACATGTTCGTTTGCCATCCCGAGGAAGGTGGCCCCTTCCCCGCGATCATCATGTACATGGACGCGCCCGGACTCCGCGAGGAGCTCCGGGACATGGCGCGGCGGATCGGCACGGTCGGCTATTTCGTGGTCTTGCCCAATCTCTATTATCGCATCGGTCGCGAGGGCGCCTACGGCTTCGATCTGAGCCGAAGCCGCAAGGATGACGGCGAACGGGAAAAGATGTTCACGGTCATGCACAGCCTGACCAACTCGCGGGTCACCGCCGACACCCGGCCGATGCTCGATTTCGTTCGCGCCGCCGATCACGCGGCGCCGGGTCCGCTGGGCTGTGTCGGGTACTGCATGAGCGGGCAATACGTGGTTTCGGTGGCGGCCGCCCATGCGGATGATTTTGCGGCGATCGCGTCCTATTACGGGGTCGGAATCGTGACCGATCAGCCGGATTCGCCCCATCTCGGTGCGGCCCGAATCGGCGGCGAGCTTTACCTGGCGTTCGCGTCTCATGACCAATGGGTGCCGCAATCCTTGATCGACTCCCTCCCCGACATATTGAACCGGGCCGGCGTCGTTCATCGGATCGAGATCTATCCGGAGACCGAGCACGGTTTCGCCTTTCCCCAGCGCCCGGTGTATGACAAGGCCGCCGCGGAGAGGCATTGGGAGCGCCTGTTCGCCCTCTTTGACCGCCGCCTGCGCGCCTGATGCCCGTGCCGCCAATAGCCGTTCAGTCATCGAGGAGCAGGAACTCCGCTTTCGGATCCCGGAAATCCGGCTCCCAGGCCGCCTCCGAAGCCAGCTCCAGGGTGCCAAGCACCTGACCCAAGGTGGCGAGCAGAGCCCAGTGCGCGAATATGACGTCGTACTCACCTTCGGCCAGTTCGGCTCGGGCCTGGAACAGCTCGTTCTCGGTGTCGAGGACATCGAGCAGGGTGCGCCGTCCCAACTCGAATTGCTGGCGATAGGCCGACACGACCTGGGAGGCATTGACCACCCGTTCCTCCTGGTGCGGCAAGCGATCCTCGGCGGTGATCAGGCGGTTCCAGTCCACCCGAACCTGTTCCTCGATCAGCCGGCGGGTTTCGTGCTCTTCCTGGATCGTGCGGCTGACCAGCTCGCGGGCGCCTTTGAGCCGGGCGGTGTCGCCGCCACCCCGGTACCAGTTGAACCGCATCACCAGCAGCGCCGAGACCGAATTGCCGGAATTCCGCACGCCGTTTACGTTATTTTCCTGCGATGCGTTGATTTCGAGATCGAATCGGGGCACGAACAGCCCTTCGAGCGCTTCGGCGTCGTGGCGGCGCGAATCGATATTGGCGCTTGCCGCCTGGAGGGCGGGGTTGGCGTCAAGAGCCTGCACGATCGCATCGTAAACGCTTTCCGGCAAGGCATCGCCGGGCGCTTCGTCGACGATCAATTCATCCGGCAAAACCCCGACCGCCTCGAGAAAATCGGCCTCGGCTTCGCGAAGCTGGCCGCGCTGCTCGATCAGGCGATCCTGTGCGAGGGCCAGCCGGCTTTCCGCCTGAAACAGGTCGGCAAGGCTCCCGGCACCGGTTTCCGCGCGCACGGCGACATCCTCGGTGACCTCGATATGGACCTCGACATTCTCTTCGGCCAACTCCAGGATATCGCGGCTGCGCTGGACCTCGAGGAACGCCTCGATGGCTCTGAGTGCGATCGCTTCCTCGGCATCGACGACAAGGTGATCGGCACTGCTCAGCCGAGACCGCGCCGCGCTGACCAGGTTTCGGGTCTCGAACCCGTCGAACAGCATTTGCTGAACCGTGACCGAGCCGTCCTGATGAAAGCTTCGCAGGCTTGCGCCGAGGCCGTCGCCGCGGGATCGACGGAATCGCGTGGTTTGATTGTTGACCTGATCAAGCCCCGCGGCGGCGCGGCTGTCGACACTGGGAAAATAACCGGCGCGGGCCTGATCGATCTCTTCAAGGGCGATCGCCTGACCCTTCTTCGCGCCAAGCACGGTCGGGTGGGTATCGATCGCCAGCTTGACGGCCTCCTGCAATGTCAGCGCCCGAGCGAGCGGCGGGGCAAGTCCGGCCACAGCGACCAGGCACAGCCCGACCGCCAGCCCCCTCCCAAGAGCCGCTGTCAACCGGATCTTCTCGGAGATGAAGTTGGTGGCCGTCAACCGAACACAGATACCGGTCGCCAAAGTTCATTGCCCCCTGACGCCATTCCTGCCCATGCCCCCGCTCGGCATGGCAGTCGCCCCAATACTGCCGCCGCTGGCTGTAGCTCTTTTGAAGCGGATACCAAAAGCACCCAGCCGCCCCCTGACTATGCCGGAGCGGCGAAGCAAATCAAGTGTTTATGGCTCGTAGCCCTGCGCCGGCCCGAGGCCGGCCCGGAGGCGGCCAAGAACCGCCGTACCGGGGCTAAGACTTCAGAGCAGCCAGATCGTATCGATGTCGCCGATCAGGGCTTCCAAATCCGCCGCCCCGGAATCGGCAAGCGACTGGTCGTTTTCGGAGGGGGCGTTGCCATAGTCCGATGGGCGATAGTGCCGATAAGCTCCAACCTCGCCCGAATGCCGGGCAATGAATTCCTCGTATCCCGACATTTGAGATTTGTAGAGCCCCTCCCCGCCCATCGCGAATTCGGCCAAATAGCCGTCGAACTCATCGACCATGCCGGCCGCCACCGGGGCCGAGGAAAATCCGGGGAGGATTTCGATTTCGCGTGGCCCGGTACCGAGATCGAGGAGGTCGGCCAAGGCCAGCGTCGGGCCGGTCACGTAGCCCGGCGCGAATTCCGAAGCACCGGCGTCATGGGCCGCCATATAAATGATTTGATCGTCGCCGGCCGCCGCCGGATCGGCGGACACTTCGGTGGTCGCGACCACCATCACCGTCTCGGAGCCAACGTCGCCGCCAACCAGGAAAGATGGACTGTCTGGTCCCACCGCCACCGCGGGGTCGGGCGTCAACCGGTCCAACAATGCGGCAAGCGAATCGACGATTACAGCCCCGTCGGCGGCGCCCAGAGCCAGTGCCACGTCAATTTCGGCATCCAGCAAGTCGTAGAGATTCCGGAATGTGACCGTGTCGGCATCGACGCTCAGCATCACATCGTGATCGCCGGACATCTCGAGCTGGGCGGCCGTGACCGCTATGGCCGGAACCGCGATTTCGTCTCCCGGCAGAACGGCGATCGGCGTGCCCGAATCGGCGGCGATCGCGCGGACGGATCCGTCCGCGGCGGTTATCTCGACTCTGATAGCCATGACCTGACCTGCATCGTTCCCGGCACCTGCGCCATTTGGC
>CAJWQN010000045.1 GCA_913045505.1 uncultured Rhodospirillaceae bacterium
CGGTCCGGCGGCGCCGGTCTCGGCCAAGCCCCAGCTGCTGCCCAAATGAGCGCGCATCGTGCGCGCCAACCACAGCGCATAGGGCTCCGAAGCCGAGCGGACCCCATCGAGGGCGTCGCCAGCATCGGGCAGCAGCGCGCGGCGCGCCGCCATCGTATAGATCACGCCGCCGCCCAACAAAAAGGCCGAGGCGCCGGGGATCGCGAGCAGAGAAGCCGAGATCAGGCCGCCGGTCGAGGATTCGGCGACCGCGACGGTCTCGCCGCGGCCCTTGAGACTGGCGCCCACCCGGCCCGACAATTGGGTCAAATCGTCCATGGCCACCGACTACCGGTTTCCGGGCCAGGCGTCAATCGGGGCGGCGCCGCACGGGCTTGGCCCGCGCCGATCAGAAGGGGCCGGTCGTCGACAAAGCAGGGCAGGGCGTCCGGATCGGCCTGGGATCGGGCGGTGATAGGCGATTCTTGTTGTCCGTGGCCCGGACGGTGCTGTACGCGGGAGCGGAGATCTTGATGAGTGTCGCCAATATGGAGAGCATGAGATGAAGCTGTACGACTTTGCGCTGGCCCCGAATCCGAAGCGGGTGCGCGTGTTTCTGGCCGAAAAGGGGATTTCCCTGCCCACCGTCCAGGTCAATCTGCGCGAACTCGAGCAGTTCGAGGACTCGTTCCAGCAGGTCAGCACCTTTGGCACGGTGCCGGTGCTGGTGTTGGACGACGGCACCACGATCGGCGAATCGGTTGCGATCTGTCGTTATTTCGAAAGATTGCATCCCGAACCGGCCCTGATGGGCACCGACGCCAAGGACATGGCGATCGTCGAGATGTGGAACCGCCGTGCCGAGATTCAGTGCTTTTCCGCCTGCGGCGAAGCGGTCCGCAACAGCGCGCCCATGTTCGCGGGCCGGGCACTGGCCGGCGAGCGCGGGGTCGATCAGATTCCGGCACTCATTGATCGCGGTCGGGCCACCGCGCGGCGGTTCATGGCACGGATCGACACCCAGCTCGCCGACAATCCCTTCCTTGCCGGCGCGAATTTCACCATCGCCGACATCACCGCCTTCATCGCCATCGAATTCGGCGCCCGCGCCGAGATTTCCATCCCCGACGGTTGCGCCAATGTCGCCCGCTGGTTCGACTCGGTGGCGTCACGAGCGAGCGCGAGCGCCTGAAGCGGTCACCGCTCGGGGAACAGGGCGGCCAGGCCCTCGGCGGAGGCCGGGCACGACCCCCGATCGGTGATCAGCGCGGTGATGAGGCGTGCCGGGGTGACGTCGAAGGCGTAATTGGCGACCGGGGTCCGGTCCGGGACCAGTTGGACGGTCTCGATCCGGCCGTCTTCGGTGCGCCCGGAGATGGAGGCGACCTCGGCGCCGTCGCGTTGCTCGATCGGAATCTCGGCGATGCCGTCGCGCACCGACCAATCGATGGTGGGAGACGGCAGGGCGACGTAGAACGGCACATTATTGTCGGCGGCGGCGAGCGCCTTGAGATAGGTGCCGATCTTGTTGGCGACATCGCCCGAGGCCGTGGTGCGGTCGGTGCCGACGATGCACAGATCGACCTGGCCGTGCTGCATCAAATGGCCGCCGACATTGTCGGCGACGACCGTATGGGCGACACCGTGATGACCGAGTTCGAACGCGGTCAGCGATGCGCCCTGGTTGCGCGGCCGGGTCTCGTCGACCCAGACGTGGACCGGAATCCCGTCGTCGTGGGCGCGGTAGATCGGTGCCGTCGCGGTGCCCCAATCGACCGTCGCCAGCCAGCCGGCGTTGCAGTGGGTGAGGATGTTGACCGGCGCGCCATCGGCCTTGGCGGCGGCGATCGCGCCGATGATCTCGAGCCCGTGGCGCCCGATTTCCCGATTGCCCGCCACATCCGCGTCGCAAATCTCGGCGGCGCGCCCATAGGCAACAGCGCGGCGCGCCGACGGCTCGCAGGCGCGTAGCCGGGTCCGCATATCGTCCAACGCCCATTTGAGATTGATCGCGGTCGGCCGGGTTTCGGCGAGCAGCGAATGGGCGCGGTCGAGCGTCGCGTCCGAAGGATCGTCGCGCACGGCCAGGCAAATGCCGTAGGCGGCGGTGGCGCCGATCAGCGGCGCGCCGCGCACCATCATCGTCCGGATCGCGGTGGCGGCCTCCTCGAGACTGCGCAGGGTGGCGATTTCGAACGCATGAGGCAGCCGGGTCTGATCGATGATGTCGACGCTCCAGCCGTCCCGGGCCAGCCAGACCGTGCGATAATGACGGCCATCGACCTTCATAGCTCCGCGCCTTGGCCCATCGGTCCGGAGCGGAGCAGCGACAGCGGAAACCGCCTCGCATCCTCGACCACGGCGACCAGCGCGCGGGCCATATGGTCGATCACCTGGCGGCCCCGTTCGGCATCGGCGTCCACCGCGTCACCGCAGACGCCGGCCGGGTTCAGGTCCTGGGCGGCCCAGGCGAAGGCGGTCGCGCCTCGGGAGCCGAGACGCTTGTATTCCGCCACCATCGCGGCCGAAAGGGGCCGGAAATCCTCGGCCCGGTCGCTGCGAACCAAAGCGGGCTTCAGATGCAACATCATCGACGTTTCCAACGCGCCGCCGTGGATGCCGTGGGCCAGCTCGTCGGCGGCGAACAGGCCGTCGGGACAGCCGAGCCTGAAGCTGTTGACCTTGACCACCAGCATGCGCCGGGCGAGCCGCAGGCGCTGGGCGACAATATCGACGATCTGGGGCTGGCCGCCATGGCTGTTGAGAATGACCAGCTTGCGCAGCCCCGCGCGGGCGACGCTTTCGCCGATTTCCGTCCACAACGCGATCAGGGTCTGCGCCGAGCCGCTGAGGGTGCCGGCGAAGGCTTCGTGTTCGGTGCTGTCGCCGACTGACTGGGTCGGCAGCACCAGCAGCGTCGTCTCCTCGGGCAACATCTCGAGGGTGCGCGCGACGATGCCTTCTGCGATGCAACGGTCCGTGACCAGGGGCAGGTGCGGGCCATGCTGCTCGATCGCGGCGACCGGGAGCAGCGCGATCGCCTCCTCCGCGTCGAGCGCCGCGAAATCGGTCGTGGTCAGCTCCTGCCAATAGCCGCTCGGCACGGGACCGGCGCCTATTTGATCTCGATTTCCACGAACACGAACTCCGAGTCGTTGGCGTTGATCACGTCGTGCTCGACCCCGGCGCCTCGGGAATAGGCCTGACCGGCGACCAGATCGGCATGGCTATCGCCGCCATCGGGCAACACCATCCTGAGCTGACCGGTGGTCATGGGCACCACCACGTAATCGTATTCGTGGCGGTGAGGGCCGGTGGCGGCGCCCGGCGGAAACCGCCATTCGGTCACCCGGACGCGATCGTTGTCGAGCTGGACGGTCGGTTGCGCGGCGTTGGTCATGGTTGGAATGGTCCCTTCGCTCCGCCCCGGTCCGGGCGCTGTTGGCGAACGTAACGCCGGATCATAGTGGTCGATCCCGCTGTCGCCAATCGTCGGGCCGCGCCAACCCGGGGTCCGCGATCGCCGACCAGCCGCTCAAGGCCAAGTCTGGCTTCGACATTGGGTTTCGGTTACGGTCCGCGCCCGAATGGTGGGCCGATGAAGCATTTTCTGTTGGCGATGGTCGTCCTGATCCTGCCCTTGGCGGGTCCGGGCGAGAGCCCGGCAGGGGGTCAGGACCGCGAATCCACGACCAATCTGGCAAGATATCTGGACCAGGAGTTGCTGGCAAAAGTGTTCCCGGAAGCCGAGCGCTTCGGCCCGGTCGAAGGCGAGCCCCCGGCAGCGGACGTCCATCGCGGAGACGATTTGATCGGCTACGTGTTCGAGACCCACGACTTGGTCCAGAGCGTCGGCTTTTCCATGAAGCCGGTCTTTATCGCGGTCGGGCTGGGCTTGGACGGCATGGTTCGGGGCGCGCGCCTGCTCGGTCATTCGGAGCCGATCGCGATCCTCGGTCGGACCGAAGAGGACTTCCACCAGTATTTGACCCAGTTCGCCGGCTACGATATGCGCCACGGGGTGAGCGTGGCGATCGTTATGTCGGGCGCGAATCCGGAAGGCGAGAAGTTAGCCCAAGGGACCACGGCCGGCAGCACCGGCGATATTCTCGAGGTCGATGCGGTCTCTCGGGCCACGACCAGTTCGGTCCTGTTCAGCGACGCGATTGTGCGCTCGGCGCGAATCGTTGCCCGAACCCGCGGTTTCCTGACGCCCCGGTCGACCGCCGGGCGCGCACTCGACGTGGACGAATTCGCGCCGGCGGACTGGTCGGCGATGATCGCCGACGGCTCGATCGCCCATCTCGAACTCACCCATCGCCAGGTGGTGGCGGCATTCGAGGCGTTGGGCGATGCCCCGCCGCCGAAGAATGCGCGCGCGGCGAAGGGCGACGAGACCTACCTCGACCTCTACGCCGCCCTGGTCACGCCGGCTGGGATTGGCGCGAATATCCTCGGCAAATCCTGGCACAATCAGTACTCGGCCGCGCGCGGGGTCGGCGACTTGATGTTGCTGATCATGGCCAACGGCCCCTACTCCGCCCGCGGC
Organism: uncultured Rhodospirillaceae bacterium; assembly: GCA_913045505.1. Classification (GTDB taxonomy): domain Bacteria; phylum Pseudomonadota; class Alphaproteobacteria; order UBA7887; family UBA7887; genus CAJWQN01. The sequence continues at coordinate 4,529 of CAJWQN010000045.1, forward strand.
CGGGCCTACGAGGAGACCGGCGTTTTCGATCGTATCCAACTGGTCCAGGGCACGGAAACCATCCCGCTGCGCGCCGATCAGCACAAGAAACTGCCCTTCGTTCATGCCAAGGGCCGGCCCGACCTCACCGAGATCGCACTGTTCTTCTTCACCGCCGACGTGGCGCTGGATCCGATCGCGCCTTGGCGGTTGGAGCTGGCCCTCGTCGGCGCCGGCGTCGAGCCGGCCATGGCGAGCTTCTCGCTCCCCTACACCTTGCCCGAACGGTTCGTCATCGATGTGCCGGTCGCCGCGACCGGGAGCGACCCGGCGGCCGCGATGTCGGCAACGGACGGGATGGATTGGCGACAAGTATGGCGGGGCCAGCCGGTTCGCATCGGCATCCTGCTCGCCACCTTGGCGGTGCTGACGGTGATTCTGTCGCTTCAGGACACGGTTTCGCGACGACCGCGCCTTCACCGCTGGCTGCGAATCGGGTTCCTGGCTTGGGTGCTGGTCTGGCTGGGCTGGTACGCGGGCGCGCAACTGAGCATTATTCACCTCCTTAACCTGGCGCAATCGGCACTCGCCGATTTTCGCCTGGATTTCTTCCTGATCGAGCCGCTGATTTTCATTCTTTCGGCGTTCGTGCTCGTCGGTTTGTTTCTGTGGGGCCGCGCCATCTTTTGCGGCTGGTTGTGTCCGTTCGGTGCGCTTCAAGAGCTGCTGAACAAGGCGGCGCGTGCCGTCCGGCTGCCCCAGATTACCTTGCCCGAGCCCTTGCGGGAGCGCTTGTTCGCGGTCAAGTATTTGATTTTCATCGGACTTCTGGGACTCACCTTCTATTCCTTCGATCTCGCGATGGCGGCCACCATGGTCGAGCCGTTCAAGACCGCGATCACGTTCCGGTTCGCGGCGCCGTGGCCGGCGGTGCTGTACGCGCTGATCCTGCTCGGGCTCGGACTGTTCGTCGAGCGGTTCTACTGCCGCATCATCTGTCCGCTCGGTGCCGGGCTGGCGATGCTGGGCCGGCTCCGCATGTTCGACTGGTTGCGGCGCCGGGCCGAATGTGGCAATCCCTGCATCCGCTGCGAATCGGTCTGTCCGGTCGGCGCGGTCAAGTCCAGCGGCGCGATCGATTTGAACGAATGCTTCTACTGCCTGGATTGTCAGGTTATGTACTATGATGTTCGCCAGTGCCCGCCGCTGATCCAGCGTCGCAAGCAGGCCCAGGCGCGGGCGCGCCAAACCGAGTTCGAGACCGAAATCCTCCGCTAGGTCGCCGAATGACCAACATCAGAATGGCAGATTAACCATGACTGGAAGACGACTCACCCGCCAGGCCCAGACCCGCGACCACCACATGAACGGCGGATCGGGCGGTCCAGGTGGCCCAGGTGGCCCTGTGACCCGACGCCGGGCTCTGGCTTTGTTCGGCGCGGCAGCCGGATATCCCCTGATCGCGCCCGCCGCCCGGGCGGCCGTGGCTGGAGACCTTTATACTTGGCACGGCACCGCGCTCGGGGCGATGGCCAAGATCACCCTGGCCCATCCCGATCGGCGGGCGGCGGAGGGGATCATCGGCCTTTGCGTCGGCGAAATCGAGCGCCTGGAGCGGGTGTTCAGCCTGCACCGTTCTGACAGCGAACTCAGCCGCCTCAACCGCGATGGCCTTGTCGAGGCTCCGTCCCACGACCTGGTCAAGCTGCTGGCCGCAAGCCGGCGGTTCGGCGCGTTGACCGAGGGCGCCTTCGACGTCACCGTCCAACCGTTGTGGAATCTGTACGCGACCCATTTCGCCCGCGATCCCGACTCGGCCGGTCCCGATCCGGCGGCCATCGCCGCGGCCCTGGATCGGGTGGATTATCGCGCCATCGAGATCGAGCCGGGCCGTGTGGCATTTGCCCGCCCCGGAATGAGCGTGACCCTCAACGGCATCGCCCAGGGCTATATCACCGACCGGGCGGCGGATCTGTTGCGCGACAACGGCATCGGCCAGGTGCTGCTGGAACTGGGCGAAACCCGGGCGCTCGACGATCATCCCGAGGGCCGGCCATGGCGCATCGGTCTCGCCGACCCGATGGCCGCGGGCGCGATCGCCCGGACCATCGACCTGGTCGATCGCGCGGTCGCGACATCGGCCAGTTATGGCACCACCTTTGGCAGCGAAGGCAAGCATCACCACCTGTTCGACCCGCGCAACGGGTTGAGCGCCGCCAACCACCTTTCGGTTTCGGTGATCGCCGCCCGCGCCACCACGGCCGACGCCTTGTCCACCGGCCTTTATGTGCTGAATGATGAACAGGCGGCGCGCGCGGTCCGCGCGATCCCGGACGTCACCGCGATTCTGACGGCGCCCGACGGCGGCGTGCGGACGCTGACCGGCTGAGGCCGGGAGCAGGAATTTCCCCCGCCCGGGCGATCGACCCGAGCGGGGCGCCGTAACGGTCAGATCTCGGCCGGCGCCGAGGAAACTTGCCGTCCGGACCAGAAATCGGCGATCACGATACCGGCCAGCACCGCGATCAAGAACAGCAGGTTCTCGCTTCGGCCGTAGGCGAACGAAGCGACCGCCGGGCCCGGACAGAGGCCGACCAGGCCCCAGCCGATGCCGAACAGGGCCGAGCCCCCGATCAGGCGCCGATCGATGTCTTCGACCCCGGGCATTCGGAAAGCGGCCGCAAGAATCGGCTGCCGGCGCTTGAGAATGTAGCGGTTGGCCAGCATGGTCACACCGACGCCGCCACCCATCACGAACGCCAGGCTCGGGTCCCACGCCCCGGCGATATCCAGGAATCCCAAGACCTTGGCCGGATCGACCATCCGAGAGATTCCCAGCCCGACCCCGAAAACGACGCCGGCCAAGGCCGCGACCAGTTCGCGATTCATGATCAGCCTCCCAATCCGTGGCGCATCACCAGCACCGTGATCAAAGCGGTCGCCATAAACGTGACGGTCGCGACCATCGAGCGCACCGACAGCCGGCCGATCCCGCAGACCCCGTGGCCGCTGGTGCAGCCGCCGCCGATGCAGGTGCCGAGTCCGACCAGCAGCCCGCCGAGCAGGATCACCACGGGGGACGCGTCGAAAGTGATCGGCTGGTCGCCTTCGAAGGCTCTGACGATCAGGGCGCCCACGATCAACCCGCCCAAGAACAGGTATCGCCATGAGGAGTCGCCGGCCGCTTGCGGCGGCACCGCGCCATGCAGAATGCTGCTCACGCCGGCCAGGCGGCCGTTCAGGAGCAGCAGCATCGACGCCGACACGCCGATCAGCACGCCGCCGATCAAGGCCGAGATCGGGGTGAAGTTTTCCATTCCTCTTACCCTTCGCCAAGCTTTGCCTGGCCGGATCATCGCCCAACTCCGCCATGGGGCGCAACCGCGATCCGTGCCGGCGGCGCGCCCGGAACAGCGCCAACGGCACCTGGGGGGCGGCGTTGGCGATGGCGAACGACGAGCCCTCGTCCCGGGCGCCGATGACCTTATGACCCGTCGACACCCGGCCCTGGGGCTCCCCCCATCGTCATTGACGCCGTTGAGGTTTCCCAGCGCATCGGACGCACCGACATTGGGTTTGATCGGAGGTGTTGATCGAGTCCATCTTCGGCCGCGCTCGGTCTTGAAATTCGTCGACGACCGGAGGAAAACAGCCGCTGTGCCGTGGCGTTCTAGGCCATTTCTATCTGAAATATCACTTTAAATATGTGATCGTTTAGATGCCGACAGAGCGAGGGAGCCGGGCCGGCAACAAATGCCCGGTGCCCCTGCCACGTACCGGCCGAGGCCGGTGGCCGTTCAGTGCATGCCGGACGGTTCCCGATGCTCGTCCAAGGCTGGTGCCAGCGCCAGGCACTGGGCCAAGACCCCATCCCAGCAATTCCGGCGCGCGATTTCGATCGCCCCGTCCAGGCCGTTGTGTTCGATAAGCTGCTTGGTCAGTTCGAAAGGATCGGTCTGCTGAGTTTCCATGACGGCTGCTCCATTCTCATTTCCGTGCCATCACCGGCGCCCCTGCCGCGTGACGATTGCCAAAAGATGCCCTCAGCTTCCCAAACCCACGCCATCCCGGTCATGATCCGTCCGCACTATCGACTTGGGCGAACGTCGCGAATAGCGTGACGGCGGTCACAAACCCGTTGATTTCCTTCCCCGCGACTGCCTCGACGCGGCCCGCGCGGGTTCGTTGCCATGATCCTGGCCGGTCCGCCTTAACAAACCGTTTATCCGCGGCGGCCGGCGAATCACCGGGATCTATGAGCGAAGACTCGCTGATCGATGGCGCCGAAGATCGCACGGCCGTCGCCATCGGCCGTGTCGATGCATGCCCGGTCGCCGGAATCGGGGCGCGCGGCAGTTCGTCATCGCCCGCCCCGCGCTGCCCCAGGCCGGCCATGGCCACCTGAACGCGTGCCCTGGAGCCCAAATCGGATTTCAATATCAGCCAATTGGAACCATAGTCGGCGGACCATGGACCAGCAACAGCAGTCCAAATCCACCCCGGCGTCGGGTCGATCGCGGTTGCGCGTCGTCCTTGCCCTGGCGCTGCCGATCATCGCGGGCATGGCGTCCCAGAACGTGCTCAACCTGGTCGATACGGCCATGGTCGGGGCGGTCGGGCCGACCGCCCTGGCCGCGGTCGGCATCGGCGGGTTCGCGAGCTTCATGGCGGTGGCGGCGATTACCGGCCTGTCGATCGGGGTTCAGGCCATGGCCGCCCGGCGCACGGGCGAGGGGCGCCTGGCGGTGGCGGCCGTGCCGCTCAATGGCGGGCTTTTATTGGCGCTGGTGCTCGCCCTGCCCCTGTCGGCGCTCCTGATCTGGCAGGCACCGGTGTTTTTCCCCTATCTCAACGCCGACCCGGCGGTGATTGCCGCCGGTGTGCCTTATGTCCAGGCCCGCCTCGTTTGCATGGTCGCGGTGGGGATGAATTTCGCGTTCCGGGGCTATTGGAACGGCGTCGGCCGGTCGATGATCTACATGCGGACCTTGCTGGTCATGAACGCCGCCAACGTGGTGTTCAACTACGTGCTGATTTTCGGCAAGTTCGGGTTCCCCGCGTTGGGGGCCCTGGGCGCGGGCATCGGCACCAGTGCCGCGACCATACTGGGCACGATCTACTACCTGTATCTCGGCCTCAGCCACGCCCGGGGCAACGGATTCTTGGCCGCCTGGCCGGATCGCGAGGGGCTGTGGACGATGTTGCGCCTGGCGGTGCCGACCTCGATCCAGCAGTTTTTCTTTGCCGCCGGGTTCACGCTCCTGTTCTGGATCATCGGCCGGATCGGCACCCTGGAGGTGGCGGTCTCGAATGTTCTGGTCAATCTGGCCCTGGTGCTGATCCTGCCCGGGCTGGCCCTGGGTTTCGCCGCCGCGTCCCTGGTCGGCCAGGCGTTGGGCCGGGGCGAGCCCGAGGATGCCCGGCGTTGGGCCTGGGACGTGGTCAAGGTCGCGTTGGCGGTGATGGGCGTCCTGGCGCTGCCGATGATCCTGATGCCCGACCTGATACTCGCCGCCTTCCTGCACCAGCCCGAGACCGTGACGCTGGGCCGCCTGCCGCTTCGGATCGTCGGCGCCATGGCGCTGATCGACGCGGTCGGCATGGTGTTGCTACACGCATTGTCGGGCGCCGGCGCCACCCGCCAGACGATGGTGGTTTCGGTGTCGATCCAATGGTTTCTGTTCCTGCCCGCGGCCTGGCTGGCGGGACCGGTCCTGGGCCTGGGTCTGGTCGGAATCTGGAGCTGCTTCATCGCCTACCGCGCCCTTCAAGCGGCGGTGCTGGTCGCCTTGTGGCGGCGCGGGCGCTGGGCCCGGATCAAGCTCTAGAAAAAATCGTCGCTCACGCAAAACGGGTGCGGTCCATCCGGACCGGAAGCCGATATGGGAAGGCGGAGGCAGTGAACGCGGCGTCGCGGCGCCGCGGCGGCGCTTTAAGGCGAGCCCCGGGGCGCCTCAGCCGCCGCCCGAGACGAAGGCCCGAAGTTGCCCGATCACGGCGTGGTTTTCGTCCTCCAGTCCGACCGAGAATCTGAGGCAGTCGGGCAGGCCGTAATTGACCAGTTGGCGGGGAATGATGCCGGTGCCGAGGAGATGGCGATAGGCCGCCTCGGCGCCGCGCCTGGGCTCGGGCGGAAACTCGACCAGGACGAAATTGGCGATGCTCGGATGAATCTTGAGGCCGAGCGCGGTCATCTCCTGTTCCAGCCACGGCCGCCAGCGGTCGTTGTGGGCGACCGCGGCGGCGATGAACGCGGTGTCTTCGAGGGCCGCGATGCCGGCGGCCTGGGCGGGGGCGTTGATGTTGAAGGGGCCGCGAGTCCTGTTGAGCACGTCGATCACCGGCGCCGGCCCATACAGCCAGCCCAACCTTACCGCCGCCAAGCCGTAGATTTTCGAAAAGGTGCGGGTCATGACCACGTTGTCGTGGGCGTCAACCAATTCGACCCCGTCGCTGTAGTCGTTGCGGGTGATGTATTCGGCATAGGCCGCATCGATCACCAGCAGGCAATGATCGGGGAGACCCGCGCGAAGGCGCCTGAGTGCCTCGGCCGGCACGTAGCTGCCGGTCGGGTTGTTGGGGTTGGCCAGGTAGCAAATCCGGGTCTCGGGTCCGGCCTGCTCCAAAAGGGCGTCGATGTCGGCGCACAGATCGGTTTCCGGCGCCGCGATCGGCGTCGCGCCCACGGCCCGGGCGGCGATCGGATACATGGCGAAGGCGTGGCTGGTGAACAGAACTTCGTCGCCGGCCCCTGCGTAGCCCTGGGCAAGGAGGGAGATCAATTCGTCGGAGCCGTTGCCGCAGACAATGCGGTCGGCGTCCAGTCGGTGATGCCGCCCGAGCGCCGCGCGCAGATCGAAGGCGCTGCCGTCCGGATAGCGATGCAGTTCGGTCGCGACCCGCCGATAGGCCTCGATCGCCAGCGAGCTGGTCCCCAGCGGAGTCTCGTTCGACGACAGTTTGATCTGCCTTGCGCCATCATCGGCGGTCGCGCGGCCCGGCACGTAGGGCGCGATATCGAGGATGCCCGGCCGGACCTTGAGCGCGGCCATCGGCTCAGCGCCGGGTGAGCAGCCCGAGCATGGCGTCGAGGCCCAGCAGGTAAGAGTCGGTGCCGAATCCCATCACCAGCCCGTCAGCTGCCTCGGCCAAAACCGAACGCAGATCGCGGGTCTCCAGATTGGTCATATGAACCTCGACATAGGGGAGGTCCGCGCAGTCCAGGATGCAGTCGCGAAGCGCCTTGCCGGCATGGACGAATCCGGCCGGGTTCATGACCAGCCCGTCGACGCCGTCGTCCACCGCCTGGTGGACTCGCCTGATCGCTTCGCCTTCCAGGTCGGTGTAGAAAATCTCGAGGTCATAGCCGGCGGCGCGGGCATGGTCCTGGACGATGGCATCCAGCTCGGCCGCGGTGGTGGTCCCGTAGAGCTCGGGCGTGCGCCGGCCGAGCCACGACATGTTGGCGCCTTGGATCAGCAGAATTCGGGTCATGGTCGGATCCTGGGGACTGGTTCAGCGCGGCTCGTAGAGCAGGGCGTCGGCGTTGCCGAGCGCCGGATAGCCGGCCTTCAAGTCGGTGCCGTGGAACAGGGGCGCCAGCGGCATCGGCAACGCCGCGACCGCTAACCTGCCCTGGGTCAGGGAGTGGCCGAAAACCCCGCGCTGGCGGAAATGAGGATCGTGGAAGGCCTGCTCCAGGCTGTTCATCAGCACCGAGCAGACATCCTTGCCCTCGAACCGCTTCGCCCACGAACTTGCCGGTTTGGCGGCGATCAGGCGGGCGACCTCGGCAATTGTCGAGGCCGGGTCGTCGCGATCGTCGCGATACCCGGCGCCGAGTTCGATCGCGTCGCAGAAATTGTCCCAGAACTTTTGCTCCAGCGCGCCCACCGCCACGTAAATGCCGTCCTCCGCGCGGTAGATCTGGTAGCGGGGGCTGGCCCCGGTCAGCGCCATGTCGGCACCGGTCGGCCAGACCCCGGTCGCCTGGGCGAGGCCGATCCCCATCCAGGTGAACGGAAACAGGTTGTCGGTCATCGAAATGTCGAGAAAGCAGCCCTCGCCGGTGCGCCCCCGGGCATGGAGCGCGAACATGATGTTCATGACCGCCGGATAGCTGCCGGCGCCGATATCGGCGATCTGGGTGTGCGGGATCACCGGCGCACCGTCGGCGGCGCGGCTGAGCGACAAGAGCCCGGTTTCGGCGGCATAATTCAGATCGTGCCCGGCTTCCTGCAATCTTGGCCCGCTCTGGCCGTAGCCGGTGATGGCGCAATAGATCAGGCGCGGATTGATCTCATGCACCGTGTTCCAGCCCAGACCGAGGCGGTCCATGACGCCGGGGCGAAACTGCTCGACCAGCACATCGGCGGTCTCGATCAGCGGGCGCAGGTTGGCCACCGAGTCCGGGTCCTTGAGATCCAGTTCGATGCTCTTCTTGCCGCGGTTGAGTTGGCCGAACAGCATCGCCGAGTCGCCATATTTGGGCTGCTGGCCCCGCATCGGCTCGCCGCCCGGCCGCTCGACCTTGATCACCTCGGCCCCGGCCTCGGCCAGGATCAGGGTCGCGAACGGACCTGGCAGCAGGGTCGAGAAGTCGAGCACGCGAATGTCTTCGAGCGGCAGCATGGAGCGGCCTCCGGAACGGGCGGCGATGGACGCCGGGGCGCGCACTTTACGCAACTCGCTCGAGCTTGGCGAGCCCGCAAGCGATCGCCGACTCTGGTGTACGGGCACGGCCTCGGATAAGTATGAACTCATGACCGAGCCCGACTTCCACGCGCCCGGGTTGGTCCCGGGCGCCGAGATGGATTGCGATCCGGTCCCGGTGGTCGGGCGCCGTGACTGAGCGCTTGGCCCCGGGCACGGTGATCGCGTTTCTGTGGCCGGAGGCCGATTTCGCCGCCACCGGCGTCGCCGCGCCCGCCGGCGCGGTTCTGCGCTTCGGCCATGCCACCGATCGCGCCCAGGCCGAAGCCGCGGTCGCGGGCGCCGATTACATCGTCACCGCGTCGGGGTTCGGCGCCATCGATGCGGACCTGCTGGACATGGCGCCCAACACCCGCCTGGTGCAGTTGACCGGGGCCGGACACGACAATGTCGACAGGGCCGAATGCGCCCGGCGCGCCATTCCGGTCGCCCATGTGCCGGGACTGAACGCGCCTTCCGTGGCCCAACTCGTGGTCCAGCTCGCCTTCCGCCTCCGTCGGCCGCTGCCGGAACTGACCGAGGCGGGATACGAAGCCTGGACCGCGGCGCGGGCGCGCAATCTGGGCAGTCAGGAACTCGGCGGCCTTCTCGGCGTGATCGGCTACGGCAATATCGGGCGCCAGGTCGCGAAACTGTTTACCGGCCTCGGCCTGGAGGTGGTCCGCGCGGCGCGCGCCGGACAGGACGACCCATCGATCCCGGCGCTGGCCCTTGACGAGGTGCTGGCCAGCGCGGACGTGATTTCGGTCACGCTGCCGGCGACTCCCGAGACACGAGGCCTGATCGACGCCCGGCGGATCCGGCTGATCAAGCCGGGCGCGATCCTGATCAACGTCGGCCGCGGCGGAATCGTCGACGAGGCGGCGGTCGCGGCGGCGCTCGGCGACGGCAGGCTCGCCGGTGTCGGGTTCGACGTGTTCGTGCAAGAGCCGCTGCCGGTCGGGCATCCGTTCACGACCCTGGCGGGCGAGGCGCGCCGGCGCTTGATCCTGACCCCCCATATCGGCGGTCAGACACTGCAGTCGAAGACCCGCAATTTCGAGGTCGCGCTCGACAATGTCGGGCGTGTCGCGCGCGGCCAGGCGCCACGCTACCAACTCCCGGCGCCCGTCCCGGGCGCCGCTTGAGCCTTGATCCGATCCTCGCCGAGAATCCGTTCTCAAACGCTGTAGCGGGTTTCGCCTTCGCGGTAGACCTGCGAACTCTTGCACTTGCGGCAAATGCGATTGTGCGGCCCTTCGGATGAGAATTCCTCTCCGCACATCAGGCATTTTCGGGGCTTCAGCTGCTCCGCCGCCGGTTTCTTGAATTGGTTTGACTTGCTCATGATGCCTGAATAGACCCCGAAATTGTCAAAACGATGGCGCAAACGGGGCGCGAGTGGGTTGCCGCTTCGGAAGGTGAGTGCGCTTTCTATAATGACTGCGGTCAGGAGTCCAGAAATGCGTGCCCGAAAACACGTATTTGCCGGGCGATCGTCGCTGTCCACGTCACTTGAACCGGAATGCCGAGATGGCGAAAAAGCTGATCATCAACGCGCGGATCAACGAATGGATGATGCGTGCGCCCAACCGCCACGTTCCCTGGACCGCGGACGAGATTGCCGAGGACGCGGCGCGCTGCCGTGAAGCGGGCGCGGCGCTGGTCCATGTCCATGCCCGCAACGCGGACGGATCCGCCAATCACAGTCCGGAGGCCTACCAGGATCTGACCGGCAAGATTCGAGGGCGCAGCGATATTCTCATTCACGCGACCCTGGGCAATCTTCATGTCGAAGGCGACGAGACCCGAATCTCCCATGTCGGCGAGGCCCGGCCCGACCTGGCCACGATCGACATCGGCAGCACCAATCGCGACGTTTACGATGGCGCGGCGCACAGCTTCACGACCACCGACCGGATTTATCGGAACAGCACCGGAAGCTGCCTGTTCTTCGCCCAGGAGATGGCGCGGCTCGGGGTCAAGCCCCATGTCGCCTGCTGGACGGTGCCGTTCCTGCGCACATTGGAGGCGTTCATCGATCTCGGCGCCCTGGCCGAGCCGGTCGTCGCCCAAATGGTGCTGAGCGGTGGCGGCGACCTGTCGGCCCATCCGCCGACCCCGGCCGGGCTGGAGGCGTTTTTTCATGCCCTGCCCGACCCTCGTCGGATCGAGTGGACCGTCTGCGCGCTGGACGCCAACATCTTCCCCGCCGCCGCGGTCGCGATCGCGCGCGGCGGCCATGTGGCGCCCGGGATCGGCGATTATCCCTATCCCGAGCTCGGATATCCGAGCAACGCGGCATTGGTGGCCGAGATCGTGAAACTGGCCAAGGCCATGGGCCGGGAGGTGGCAACCCCCGAGGAGGCCCGGGCAATGCTCGGCATGCCGACGCGCGCCGATTGACCCTCCACCGTTCGCCCCGCTATGTAAGGCGCGCAGACCTGGAACCGTGGGGATCGAGATGACGACGGGAACAATGCTCGACGGCAAGGTCGCGGTGGTGACCGGCGCGGGCCGGGGCATCGGCCGCGAGATGGCGATCATGATGGCCGCCCACGGCGCCAAGGTGGTGGTCAACGACATCGGTGGCACCGAGCGTGGCGAGGGCGCCGATCAGGTCCCGGCCATGGAGG
>CAJWQN010000046.1 GCA_913045505.1 uncultured Rhodospirillaceae bacterium
GCTATCAGACACCCCATGAGGTCCTCATGAATGCCCCCCGTGGTGCACTTCCGACCTGAATCTGCCTAGGACCATTGTAAAAATGGGGTCATTGTACTTATATAGAGCGAAATGCGGAATGGTGAAATGGAAATGGGGTCAGAAATGGGGTCACAGAAATGGGGTCATTGTATTTAATGCGAAATGGGAAATGGGATCATCTGTATTCATAGAGAAATTTTCCATAACTAGATTCGTTGTGTTTCCGGCTTTCACAGATCGTGAGCCTCCTTCCAGACTCGTCCATTCGCGACTGTGCCAGAAAAATACAATGGCCCCGAATACGGACATGCCGCCATCAACCGGTGCATCGCCGGGCACGACGATGACCCCAAGCCCTTGGTCTGAACCAAACCCGCCAAAGCCATCCTCGCCAGACTCAACCGCGTGGCCGGACCTTCCGAATCACTCCGTGCCCTGGCGACCCGGCGCCGTGACCGGGCCGGCTCAGAACTTGGCCTTGTATTCGAGCATCCACCGGAACGTCTGGTCGGCGGCGGCCCGGGAGAGGCCGACGTAATAGCCCAGCAGCAGCTCGATCTTGCCGGTCTCGCGGATCGGATGTTCGATGTAGACGATCGGTCCGATCTGGTGCTTCTGATCCGCGCCCGATTTGAAGTCGCTGATTTCGCCGAAATCGCCATAGGCCTCGAAGCCCGGCGAAAACAGTTTCCACAGCTTCCATTTGGTTTGCCAGGCGTAGCCCAGCTTGATGTCCTCGTCGGCGTTGGTGCCCAGTTCCCAGTCGAAATTGACGTTGAGGCGGTGGCGGGTGGGACCCCAGTGTTTTTGCCCGAGCGCCCGCCATTTGAGGGCGTTGGCCTTGCCCTCCTTCTCGGCGATCACGATTTCGGTATAGAGGCCGAGACCGGGCATCAGGCCGTCCTCCTCGGCCAATTCGAAGACGTTCTCGATTTCGGTCGCCTCGTAGATCAGATCGGCGTCCTCCTCGCCGTCGCGTTCGAGCTCCATGATGATCTCGGTCCACCAAAAATCGGTGAGGCCGTAGCCCATTGTGAACTTGTGCTTCTGCTTGCCCGACTTGTCGGGATCGTCGTCGAAGTCGAGGGTGCCGCGGGTCTGGACCTCGAACAGGCCTTCGGTGACGGTGGTGCCGTAGACTTTGTCGGTCTGGGCGGCGGCCTGGCCAGAGGCCACGGCGATCAAGGCCAAGAGCGCGGCGGCGACGGGAACGAGCGTTAACAGGCGCATGGCAAGTGTGCTCCGATCAATCCTTCAAGAACCGAGCCGGCCTTCAAGAACCGAACCGGCGGGCGGCATTCGCGCGGGCGATTCCGGCACGCGAAAAGCGTCCGGCCCAGCAGTTGCGAATGCGACATATTATCAATACGGATGAGAATGCAAACTCTGATTTTCCGAATGCTTCTCAAAGTCTGCCACTGTTGCCGATCGGCAACTGATCGGGTGATTGGTGAAATCTGGGCGGATCATGGATTCTTGCCCGGTCGTGAGCGGCCAACCACACGCCGGGACGATACGCCGGCTATCGGTGCCGATTCGGCGCGCCGGCGCGGTTCAGGTCCGACTGGCGCAGATCAGGAACTCGATGTTGCCCTTGGCCCCGGTGATCGGCGCCGGCTCGATACCGTGGACGGACCAGCCCGGTTGGCCGCGCAGCCAAGTCTCGACCCGGGCGCAGACCTCGGTGTGAACCACGGGATCGCGGACGATGCCGCCTTTCCCGACTTGGCTCTTGCCGGCTTCGAACTGCGGCTTGATCAACGCCACCAGGGCGGCCGGCACCGCCGCCAGGTTGAGCGCCGCGCCGAGCACTTTGGTGACGCTGATGAAACTCGCATCGCAGGTGATGAATCCGGGAGGGTCCGGGATCTGGGCGCGGGTCAGATAGCGCGCGTTGACGCCGTCGAGAACAATGACCCGTGAATCGGCGCCGAGCCTGGGGTCGATCTGGCCGCGGCCGACGTCGACCGCGTAAATCTTGGTCGCGCCGCGGGCCAGCAGCACGTCGGCGAAGCCTCCGGTCGAGGCGCCGATGTCGAGGCAAACTCGGCCGTCCGGATTGAACCCGAAGTGGTCGAGGGCATGGGCCAGTTTGACACCGCCGCGGGATGCCCAGGGATGGTCGCGGCCCCGAACCTCCAGGGGCAGGTCGTCGGCGACGATCTGCCCCGCCTTGTCGAGGCGCTTCTCGGCGCTGAAGACCTTGCCGGCCATGATCAGGGCGCGGGCGCGGCTGCCGGTCTCGGCCAGGTCGCGGGCCACCAGCAAGGCATCCAGACGACTCTTGCCCCGGTTTGCCATGATCGTTCCCGGGTGCCGCTCAATGGTCGCGGGCGATCACGAACCGCGCGACATCGCGCAACCGCGCCGCCCCGGTCCCAAAGGGGTCGAGCCGGGCGATCGCGGCGGCGACAAGGCGCTCCGCTTCGGCGCGGGCTCCGGCGACACCGAGCACCGATACGAACGTCGCCTTGCCGGCGGTGGCGTCCTTGCCGACACCCTTGCCGACGGAATCGGCGTCGCCTTCCACGTCGAGCAGGTCGTCGGCGATTTGAAACGCCAAACCGAGGTCATGGGCGTAGTCGGCCAGGGCTTGGCTGGGCGCCGGCCCGGCCCGGCCCAGGATCGCTCCCGCCGTGCACGAAAACCCGATCAGAGCGCCGGTCTTGAGTTGCTGGAGTTCGGTAATTTGGGCCAGATCGAGATCCCGGCGTTCGGCGGCAAGGTCGATCATCTGCCCGCCGACCATGCCCGCCATGCCCGCCGCCCGGCCCAGCGCCACCACCAGGGCGCACCGGACCTCCGGGTCGGGATCGGTCTCCTCGGCCGCCAACACCTCGAAAGCCAAGGTCAAAAGGCCGTCACCGGCCAGGATCGCGGTTGCTTCGTCGAACCGGCGGTGATTGGTCGGCCGGCCGCGACGCAGATCATCGTCGTCCATGGCCGGCAGATCGTCATGGATCAGGGAATAGCAATGCACCATTTCGACCGCGGCCGCGGCACGCAGCGCCCGCCGTCGATCGACCGCGAACAATCCGGCGCATTCGAGCAGCAGAAAGGGCCGGAGCCGCTTGCCACCGCCCAGGGCCGAATAGCGCATGGCTTCGTGCAAGCGCCGTTGGGCATTGTCGGCTTCCGGAATCAGGACCGCGAGTTCGGCATCGACCGCTCCGGCGGCATCGCGCATCGCGTCTTCGAGCACGGTCAAAACGGCGGCTCGTCACCTGCCTCGCCGGCCGATGGCTCCTCCACGGTCACGCCGCTATCCGCATCGAGCTTGATCCGACTGACTTTTTCCTGGGCCTGGCGCAATTTGTTCTCGCAATGCGCTTTGAGAGCGGCGCCCCGTTGATAGGCCCCGATCGCGCCGTCCAAGTCGATGTCGCCACTTTCCAAACGGCGGACGATGTCTTCCAACTCCTCGAGCGCCTGCTCGAAGCTCAATGTCTCGATTTCCGTGGCGCAGTCGGGTTCCGCCATGATGCCCCTCCGTCCTGCCGGCGGAATGTAGTGTCTGCGCCAGGCCGGGGCAAGCGGGGGCGCGGACACAAGAATTACTTGCGACCTCGATATGGGTGTACGATGCGAGCGAAGCCGCGCGGACGTGGAACGGGAGTCGCGAGTTGCCGGACGAAAGCCAATCGCTCAGTCAAGAGCATTTTCTGATCGAGTCCTTGCGACGATTGGAAAACACGGCCCAAGACCGCTTGGCCGTCCGCCTTCATTTGTCGAAACTGCGGGCCGAGAACCGCAAGCCCTATCATATCCGCATCGCCGCCGATTTCCTGCGGCCCCTGGTCGAAAAACACCAGGGACAGACGTTCTTGCTCAGCAACAGCGATATCGTCGCCATCCTGCGCGGGGCGCCGCGTGCCGACCTGGACGACACGGTCGACCGCCTGCGCTATCTGTTCGCCGATGATCCGCTGGCCGAGGGCGACCCGTCCGAGGAGGCCGGGAAATTCAGCTCATGCTATTCGATCGACAACGAATTCCGCTCGATTCTGTTGGTCGCCGAACGGCTCTACGCGCGCGCCCGGGAACGCTTGACCGAGGCGTCGAAGACGAAGCCGAAGACCGGCGGCGAGTTGCGCCCGCTCGAGGCCGGCCACCTGGGGCAACTGATGGGCGCCATCAACAGTGCCGATTTGAGCCCCTTGCTGCGCCGCCAGCCGATCGCGGTGGTGGTGCCGGGGGCGGCACCCAAGCCGGTGCTGTGGGAGGTTCTGGCCGATCTCGACGAGTTGGGTCGCCAGCTCATTCCGGGCATCGATCTGGCTGCCAACCGTTGGTATCGTTACGCGATCCGCGAGGCGGTGCTCGATCGATTGTTGGTGTGGCTCAGCCACAGCGGATACAAGGCATCGTCCGATCCCCTGAGCATTGACGCCACGGTCGCCGGGCTGATGTCGGACCAGTTCCTGGCGTTCGACCGCAACCTCGCCGATTCGGCCAAGAAGCGCATGGTGTTCGAACTCCAGGAAATCGACGTGTTTTCGGATCTGGGCGCGACGCTCTTTGTTCGCGACATGATGCAGGATCGCGGCTACCGCCTGTGTCTTGACGGTCTCAACCACATGACCCTGCCGATGATCGACCGGCCCAAGTTGGGAATGGATTTCCTAAAGTTTCGCTGGGGACCCGACTTCGAACTCGACACCGGTTCGGCCCGGGGCCGGGCACTGACCGCCGCGGTCGATCAAGCCGGCGCCGCGCGAGTCATTCTCTACGGCGCCGACACCGCGCGGGCGATCGAAAGCGGCCGCGGCCTCGGCGTCACCCTGTTCCAGGGTGGTTATGTCGATTCGCTGCTCAGGACCGCCGGCCCAGCCGCCGCCGCCGGCGCGCGCCCTGCCGCCAGAGCGCGCCCAGCCTCCGGAAAGCGCAAGAGCCGGGCCGGCTAGCCATGGCCGAGACCAAGGCCAAGACCAAGGCCAAGGCCAAGGCGTCGGCCGCCCGGCCGAGGCGAGCGGTGACCATGCCCACCGGCCAGCCGCTGTCGGAAATCCTGGACGCCCATGACCGGTGGTTGCACAATCGCCGGGGCGGCGAGCGGGCGCAGTTGGCCGGAATGGACTTGGCCGGCATCGACTTGGCCGGAGTCGATCTGCGCAATGCCGATATGAGCGGCACCGATCTGTCGGGCGCCAACCTCGACGGGACCAACCTCTCATACGCGGTCCTGGTCGGCGCCAATCTCAGAGGCGCGAGTCTTCATCATGCGACGCTCACCAACTCCGATCTCAAAGGGGTGCAGCTTGCCAGCGCAAATCTGACCCGGGCTGATTTGAGCGGCGCCAATTTGCGCGAGGGCCTGCTGACCGGCGCCAATCTGACCGATGCGATCTCGGTGATCGGCGCGGATCTGAGCCGTTCGGATCTGCGCGGCGCGATCCTGGTCGATGCCAAGCTGATCAACGCCGACGTGACCGGTGCCGATATGCAGGGTTGCGATCTGACCCGGGCCAATCTGAGCGGCGCCACCCTGGCGCGCTGCGCGCTGGTTGACGCCAAGTTGATCGACGCCAATCTAGCGGGCGCCAGCCTGCGCGGGGCCAAACTGTCCGGCGCCAATCTCAGAGACGCCAAGCTGACCGGCACCGACCTGGACGGAGCCGACTTGGCGAACGCCGATCTGTCCGAACCGCAACCGATGCCCCAGGCCGAAATCGACAAGATCGTCGCCGCTCATGGCCTTTGGATCGCCAGCAAGGGCGGCCAGCGGGCGGAACTCGGCGGGCGCGATCTGAGCAAGTTGAACTTGTCGGGCGCCAACCTCTGCGCCGCGGACCTTTCGGACGCCAAATTGGTGGAAACCGACCTCTCCGGCGCCTATCTGCTGCTCGCCGACATGAAAGGGGCCAATCTGACCGGCGCCAACCTCAAGAACGCCAATCTCTGCGGCGTCCGCCTGGCCCACGGCACGCTCGTCGATGCGGTGCTCACCGGCGCCGATCTGAGCCCGATCGATTTGGTCGGCGAAAAAAAAACCGCCAAGCCGCTCAAGAAAACAGCCGATTTGCAGGATTGCGACATGAGCCGGATCAAGGCCGAGTTCGCCAAAATGCGGGAGGCCAATTTATCTTACGCCCGCATGAGCGAAGCCGAACTGGCGTCGGCCAATCTCGACAGCGCCCGCCTGACCGGCGCCGATCTGAGCCAGGCCGTACTGGAGGAAGCCAATCTGACCAGCGCCGAATTGATCGGCGTCAACTTCTCTGGTGCTCGGCTCGGCAAGGCCAATCTGAGCCATGCCAATCTGACCGGCGCCCGCACCGATGGCGCCGATCTGGCCGGGGCGAACACGGCCGGCGCCGACATGAGCGGTGTCGATTCCGAACCGGCAGCTCAGGATTCGGACTCGTGAACGGCGCTTCTCAAGGGTCCATCAACGCCGCGACGTGGGCGGTGGCGCAAACCCCGAGGGCGGCCAGGTCGTAGCCGCCTTCCAAGGTCGAGACCATGCGCCCGGCGCAGCATTGGCGGGCGATCGCGACCAGTTCGCGGGTCAGCCACCCATAGTCGTCGTCGATGAGTTGGAGTTGGGCCAACGGGTCGTCGCGATGGCCGTCGAATCCGGCCGAGATCAAGATCAGGTCCGGATCGAACTCCCGCAGGCGCGGCAGAGCCACTTGGCCCCATACCCGGCGGAACTCGTCGCCACCGGTCATCATCGCCAGCGGCATGTTGAGAATGTTGCCGACCCCGGTTTCGGAGGCCGCGCCGGTGCCGGGATAGAGCGGCATCTGATGGCTGCTGAAAAAATGCACCATCGGCTCGCGCGCGAAGATCGCCTGGGTGCCGTTGCCGTGATGAACGTCGAAATCGACGATCGCGACCCGCGCCAGTCCATGCACGGCGCGCGCCTGCTCCGCGCCGATGGCGACATTGTTGAACAGGCAAAAGCCCATCGGCCGGCTCGGCTCGGCATGGTGGCCGGGCGGGCGCACGGCGCAGAAGGCGCGCACCTCGTCGCCGGCGACGACCGCGTCGACCGCCGCGCACAACGCCCCGGCGGCTCTGAGCGCCGCCTCGACCGAGCCCGGCGACATCACCGTGTCGGCATCGAGTTGGACCCGGCCGCCCACCGGCGCCCGCTCGAGCAGCGATTCCACATAGGCGCGGTCGTGGGCGCGGGCGATTTGCGCGACCGTGGCCCGTGGCGCCTGGCGCCGATCCAGGGCGGCGAATCGCTGGTCGTCAAGGGCCGCCAGCACCGCGCGCAGGCGATCGGCGCGCTCCGGATGGCCGTCTCCCGGGTCGTGATCCAGGCACGCGGGATGGGTGAACAACAGGGTCGTCATCGGGACACCGATCTTGGCGGCGGGGTCCGGCCATGCTAGTGCCCATGCTCAGGGTTGCAAGTAAAGGCCTTGCCGGTCGGGCGGATTACCTGAATAATCCGCCGCCTGTCGAACATGGAGCTTTGGCGTGGGTAGGACGATCCGGTCCGCCATCCTACAGTTGATTGTCGTGGCCGTCCTCGGGGGCGGCGCTTACGGCGTATGGAAATACGGTGCCGAGTTGCCGATCATCGGCGTTTGGCTCGGGGACGGTACGGCGCCGCCAGCGGCGAGCGCGCCGACGCGACCGCCGACACCGGTGGACGTGGCCACGGTGCGCGCGGGTACGGTGATCGTCACCCTCGAGGCGGTCGGCACGGCGCTCGCCAACGAGTCGGTGACGGTGAGTTCCGAAGTGACCGGCGTGATCGCGCGGATTCGGTTCGAGGAAGGCCAGAAAGTGCGCCAAGGCGCGGTTCTGGTCGAATTCGATTCCGGTGTCGAGGCGGCCGAGGTCGAGGTCCGCCAAGCCCAGATTCAAGTGCGTCAGGCCGAATTGGAAAACGCCCGGCAGCTTTACGATCGCGCTCGGCGCCTGGTTCAGAGCCAGAACATTTCGGCGGCGCGGGTCGATGAAGTGACCGCCGGTCTCAAGGCCGCCCAGGCGGCGCTGCGCTCGGCCGAGGCGGCGCTCAAATCGGCCGAGGCTCGCCTGGTCAAGCAGCGGGTGACCGCGCCGTTCGGCGGCCGCCTGGGCATCCGCCACGTCAGCCCCGGCGCGCTGATCGAGCCCAGCGACGCGATCGTCACCCTGGACGATATCTCGGTGATCAAGCTGGATTTTCAGGTTCCGGAAAAAAACCTGGCCCATATTCAGGTTGGTCAGGAAGTCTCGGCGGGGGCCGACGCCTATCCGGGCCGAGTGTTCTTCGGCATCGTCAGCACCATCGACACCCGGGTCGATCCGGTGACCCGGGCGGTCGGTGTTCGCGCCTTGATCCGGAACGATGACGAGGCGCTCAAGCCGGGCATGTTCATGCTGGTCCAACTCGGAGTCGACACACGCAACAACGCGGCGTTGATTCCCGAGGAAGCGGTGGTGTCCGACGGCACCGCCCGGTACGTTTACGTGGTGGTCGACGGCGAGGCACGGCGCCAGCCGGTGAGCCTCGGCCAGCGCATGCCGGGCGAGGTCGAAGTGACCGGCGGCGTCGAAGCCGGACAAGTGGTCATCACCGGCGGCATCCAAAAGGTACGCGACGGCGCCCAGGTGGTGGCCCGCGAGCCGCGGCCGACGACCGGCTGAGCGAGGCGGGCTCGGGACAGGCGAACTGCGGGGAAATTGGCGATGGTATTGTCCGACGTCTCGATCAAGCGGCCGGTGTTCGCGACCGTGATCAGCCTGGTGCTGGTCATCTTCGGATTGTTCGCCTTTCAGCGCCTGGCGATCCGCGAATATCCCGATATCGACCCGCCGACGGTCTCCGTGGTGACCCTGTACAAGGGCGCCTCGGCGCAGATCATCGAGACCCAGGTCACCCAGGTTATCGAGGAGGCGGTTGGCGGCATCGAGGGAATCAAGCAAGTGTCCTCGAAAAGCCGCGAAGAGCGGTCACAGGTGGATATCGAGTTCCACCTCACCCGCGATGTCGATGATGCCGCCAACGACGTCCGCGACAAGGTCGCCCGGATCGTCGGCAAGCTGCCGCTCGACGTCGAGACGCCGATCGTGTCCAAGGTCGAGAGCAACGCCCGGCCGATGCTGTGGATCGCGCTGACCAGCGACGAATGGAATCAGATCGAGCTCAGTGATTTCGCCGATCGGTTCCTGGTCGATCGGCTGTCCATCGTGCCCGGAGTGGCGGCGACGATCATCGGCGGCGAACGCAAGCCGGCGATGCGCATCTGGCTCGACCGCCGGGCCATGGCGGCGCGCGAGATCACGGTTCAGGACATCGAGAACGCCTTGATCGCGCAGAACGTCGAGCTGCCGTCCGGGCGCATCGAGTCCCGGCTGCGCGAGTTCACGGTGCGCACCGTGTCCGGCCTCGTCACGCCCGAGGAATTCCGCAATCTGGTGCTCAAGGAGAAGGACGGCTATCTGGTCCGCCTGGACGAGGTCGCCGAGGTCGAGCACGGCACCGAGGAACTGCGCTACGAGGTCTGGGCCAACGGCGAGGCGGCGATCGGCCTGGGCGTGGTCAAGCAGTCCAAGGCCAACGAACTGGAAATCGCGGAGGGCATCCGCGCCGAGATCGAGGCGATCCGCGCCTCGTTGCCGCGCCAGGTCAAAATGTGGGTCGCCTACGACAAGTCCCGCTTCGTCGATGCCTCGATCAACGAGGTGTTCCACGCCCTTGGCATCGCCTTGTGCCTGGTGATCGGGGTGATCTTCCTGTTCCTGCGCAGCTTCCGCGCGACGCTGATTCCCATGGTCGCGATTCCGGTCTCCCTGATCGCCTCGTTCATGGTGCTCGCGGCGATGGGCTATTCGATCAACGTGCTGACCCTGCTCGCCTACGTGCTGGCGGTCGGGCTGGTGGTCGATGACGCGATCGTGGTGCTGGAAAATATTCACCGCCGAATCGAGCAGGGCGAGCCGGTGCTGCTGGCCGCGGTGCGCGGCGCCCGCCAGATCGGATTCGCCGTGATCGCGACCACCTTGGCCCTGGTCGCGGTGTTCGTTCCGATTTCCCTGATGACCGGCAACACCGGCCGCCTGTTCAGCGAGTTTGGCGTCGCGGTCGCCGCGGCGGTGGTGTTTTCGGGCCTGGTGGCGCTGACCCTGACCCCGATGATGTGCTCGAAGCTGTTGCAGACCAAGGAGAAAGAAGGCCTGTTCTATAGGGTCACCGAAGTGTTTTTCGTCGGCCTCAACAGGTCCTATGGCTGGCTCCTGAAGATGGCCCTGTCGGC
Organism: uncultured Rhodospirillaceae bacterium; assembly: GCA_913045505.1. Lineage (GTDB taxonomy): Bacteria > Pseudomonadota > Alphaproteobacteria > UBA7887 > UBA7887 > CAJWQN01. Next base: position 10,221 of record CAJWQN010000046.1, read on the forward strand.
GCCGGTGATCGTTCTGGCCCTGGCGGTGACGGTCTCCCTGGTCGCCAAGCTCCTTTACGACCAGATCAACCAGGAATTCGCGCCGACCGAGGATCGGGGCGTGTTCCTGGTGGTGCTGATGGCGCCCGAGGGTGCGACCATCGATTACACCCGCGCCTATCTCGAGGAATCTGAACGCCAGTTGCGGCCGCTGCTCGAAAACGGCGAGGCCGAAACCATTTTCGGGGTGGTGGCGCCCGGTTTGAGCCGGCCGATGCCGGTCAATCTGGCGATCGCGTTCGTGGTGCTCACGCCGTGGCAGGAGCGGGAGCGCAAGCAGCAGGAAATCGTCAAGGAACTGTTCCCGAAATTGCTGGGAATTCCGGGCGCCAACGTGTTCGCGATCAACCCGCCCAGTCTCAACCAGCCGGGCCGCAAGACACCGGTCCAGTTCGTCATCGGCGGTCCCAGTTACGACATGTTGCGCGATTGGAGCCGAATCATGGTCGAGGCGGCCCAGGAGAATCCGAACCTGCTCAGCGTCGACACCGATTTCAAGGAAACCAAGCCCGAACTTCAGGTTGACATCAACCGCAACCGCGCCGCCGACCTCGGCATTTCGATCCAGTCGATCGGCCGCACGCTCGAGGTCATGTTGGGATCGCGCTTCGTCACCACCTTCAACGACCGCGGCATGCAGTACAACGTCGTGCTCCAGGCCAGGGACGAGGATCGGCTGACGCCCCAGGATCTGACCAACATCTATGTCCGGTCCGACGACAGCGGCCGGCTGATTCCGCTCAGCAATCTGGTGACTCTGACCGAGACCGCGGGCCCGAAGGAACTCAACCGGTCCGATCGGATGCGCGCGGTCACGGTGTCGGCGTCGCTCGGCCCCGATTATACCCTGGGTGAAGCGCTCGAATATCTCGATACCATGGCCCGCCAGAGGCTGCCGGACGAGGCCCGCATAACCTATGCCGGCCAGTCGCGGGAATTCCGCGATTCCTCGGCCTCGCTGCTGCTCACCTTCGTGCTCGCGATCGTGATCATCTACCTGGTGCTGGGCGCCCAGTTCGAGAGCTTCATGCATCCGTTCATCATCCTGCTCACGGTGCCGTTGGCGGTGACCGGGGCGCTGGGAACGCTGCTGCTGACCGGGATCACTCTCAACGTCTACAGCCAGATCGGCATGATCATGTTGATCGGGCTGGTGGCCAAGAACGCGATTCTGATCGTCGAGTTCTCGAATCAGTTGCGCGAACAGGGCCTCACGGTGCGGGACGCGGTGCAGCAGGCCTCGGAGGCGCGGCTGCGGCCGATCCTGATGACCGCGATCGCGACCGTGTTCGGCGCGGTGCCGATCGCGCTGGCTACCGGCGCCGGCGCCGAGTCGCGCTCGTCGATCGGCTGGGTGGTCATCGGCGGGGTCAGCTTTTCGACCCTGCTGAGCCTGTTCGTGGTGCCGGTGTTCTATCTGCTGCTCGCCCGGTTCACCAAGCCGTCCAGCTATGTCGCGGAACGGTTGCGCACCCTCGAGGAGGAGCATGTCGCGGACGGCGAGATCCTGGCCCCGGTCGCCGCGGTCCGGTCGCCGGCCGAATAGTTCGTGAAAGAGGTCTCGTCGGCCGCCGGCGAGAGAGCGTTCAAGGCGCGCCGCGCCCCGGGGACTTGGGTCCTGGTGGCGATGGCGTCGCGCTCGATTCTTGACTATTGGTTGTCCGGGCGGCTTATCGGGGTATGAACTGCGAATTTCTCGTTGTCGGTGCCGGAATCGCCGGCGCCTCGGCCGGCTACGAGTTGAGCAGGCACGGTTCGGTCGTGTTGCTCGAGCGCGAGGACCGGCCCGCCTATCACAGCACCGGCCGTTCGGCGGCATTCTTTACCGTCAATTACGGCAACCGCGTGATCCGCGCCCTGACCGAGGCCAGCCGTGCGTTCCTGAGTTCACCGCCCGACCGGTTCGCCGCCCATCCGCTCATGGCGGCGCGCGGTGTCCTGACCATTGCCCGCGCCGATCAGATGGAAACGTTCGAAGCCAATCTGGCCGAGGCGCGCAAGCTCACAGACGAGATCGCGCCGGTGACGGTGGCGGAGGCCCACCGGATGATGCCGGTGCTGCGCCCCGACTACGTGGCCGCGGCGCATTTCGAGGCGGGCCAATACATGGACGTCGATCTGCTCCATTCCGGGTATTTGCGCGCCCTGACCGGACGCGGCGGCAAACTGGTCTGCGGGGCGGAAGTCCGCCGCATCGAGCGGGTCGGCGGTGTTTGGCGGGCGACCACCCCGGCCGGCGATTTCGAGGCGCCGATCCTGGTCGATGCCGCCGGTGCCTGGGCCGACGAGATCGCGCGCATGGCCGGGGTTCGAGGTGTCGGTCTGGTGCCCAAGCGGCGCACGGTGATCATATTTCCCGGACCCGAAGGAGTCGAACTCAACGGCGCCCCGATGGTCATCGACGTGGACGAGCAGTTCTATTTCAAGCCGGAAGCCGGCAAGATTCTGGCCAGCCCGGCGGACGAGACCCCGTCACCGCCCTGCGACGCCCGGCCCGAGGAAATCGATATCGCGGTGACCGTCGAGCGCATCCAGCGGGCGAGCCGCCTGAGGGTGGCGCGGATCGAGCACAGTTGGGCGGGCTTGAGAAGTTTTGTCGCCGACAAGACCCTGGTGATCGGCCCGGATCCGGATACCGACGGCTTCCTGTGGCTGGCCGGCCAGGGTGGCTATGGGATCATGACCTCGCCGGCCGCGGCCCGAGCGGTCGCGGCCCTGGCCACCGGCGGCGTCTGGCCGGGGGATCTTGCCGCGCGTGAGGTGACGGCCGAGCATCTGGCGCCCGGTCGGCCAGCCTTGGCGGCGGACCGGAATGCCTCGGCGCCCTAAACCGTCTCCGGGACAAGTATGAGGATATAAGGGGACATTGTATTTTTATGACCTTGCCACGAACGGACGAATCAGGAAAGAGGTTCAGGATCGACGAAAGCTCGAACAACAACGGTTCTCGCCAAAGGATTGGTCCAATTTAAGTGCAATGACCCCATTTTCCCCAATGACCCCATTTTCCCCCATTCTCCGTTCTTCCCTCCAGAAGTTCAATGACTCCGTTCTTCCCCCGTTCTTCCAATGACCCCATTTTTCCGTGATGACCCCATTTTCCGGCCGTCGCGAGGCTGGCCACCGGCGACGCCTGGCCGGACGATCTCGCGGCACAGAATGTGACCGCGCGCCCCGACACCTCACGGATAGGCGCAGCGCTGCTCGGTCACGACCACGAAGCCCTTGGTTTGGCCCGGGGTGATCGCGAATCTGTGGTCGCTGTCGTCGATCACCACCGAGTGATGCAACGGCAGCTTGCCGTTGATGTCGATATTGCGTCCGCCAATCAGGGTGAAGGTGATGGCGACCGGCGCGGCCGGATCGAACCAGGCCTCGACGTTGCCGGCGCCATCCCGGGACGCGACGCCCAGTCCGGTGACCGAGATGGTGTTGTCGGCGAAGGTCACCACGCTGTTCTCGCTCGAGGTCAATGGCGTCTGAATCAGGAAGCGACGGGAGGCGATCTCGGGCTCGCATCGGGTCTCGTTCTCGACCGCCGCGACCACGAACGCCACCCGATCGGGACTGACGCCCGATTCGATCCGCTCGTTGACCAAGGCCATCACCTGCTTGGCCGGACCCTGCGGCACTTCGGCGACATATTGGCGTTGATAGGCTCCGGCGCGCTCGTCGGCGGCGATTCGGGCCGCCACCGCGGCGTCGGTTTCGTGGCGCAGACGTTCGTTTTCGTCGGTCAACAAAGTCATGCTCTCGCGCAGCGCCCGGTTGGTCCTCTCGGCGCGTTCGCCGCCCAGATTGTAGGACCAGTAGGAAAACGCGCCGACAATGGCGGCCAGGATCAGGAACCGGAACAGACGCCCGGCGATCCGGCTCCGCCGGCGGCTCTCGAAACCGCCGAAATCGGACCTCAGGCTCATGGTCGCGACCCCGATTGCGCCGGGGGACGACGCGGTTCCGTGGTCGCGACGGGCCGATCGGGCATGGGTTGCCTCAGCGCTCGGTCAGCTTCAATTCGATGCGCCGGTTGCGGCGATAGGCCAATTCGGTCTCGCCCTGGTCGAGCGGCTGGAACTCGCCGAAGCCGGCGGCGGTCAGACGATCCGGCGGGACCCCGCGCGCCGCCAGATATCGCGCGACCGCGATCGCCCGTGCCGCCGACAATTCCCAGTTGGAGGGAAATTCGAAGGTCTTGATCGGGCGCTTGTCGGTATGGCCGTCGATACGCAGGATCCATTTCAGATCGCTCGGAATTTCCGAAGCGATCTGGAGCAGCAACTCGGCCAATTCGCCGAGCTGCTGTTCGCCGGCCGGGCCCAAGTCGGCCCGCCCGGTGTCGAACAGCACCCCGGACTGGATCACGAACCGGTCACCCTCGATGCTGACATCGCTCCGGCTCCCAAGCACTTCGCGCAGTCGTCCGAAGAACTCCGAGCGGTAGCGCGACAGTTCCTCGACCTTGGTGGCGAGGGCAACGTTGAGCCGTTGCCCGAGATCGGCGATCTGGATGTTCTTGTCGGACAGTTCCGCGTCGCGCGCGTCCAAGGCGTTCTGCAGGCCAGCGAGCTGCAACCGCAACGAGGCGATCTGCTGATTGAGCAAGGTGAGCTGACGCTGGGCGGCGCTCGATATCTTCTGTTCCTCGACCAGCCGCAGGTGATCCGCGGCGGTCTTGTCGCGCTCGTTACGCAATGTCGCCCGTTCGGCCTCGAGCATGGCCATCGCGGCGGCAAGCTGGAGCTGGAGGTCCTCCCGGGCCGACTCGAGCGATTCGGCGTCGAGCCCGGCGGCGGCCAATTGCTTTTCCAACTCGCCTTGCTGGCTGACCAGCAGCGCGACCCGGCTGGCCAGGCCGTCGCGTTCGGCGGTCGAAGCCTGCAATTGGGCCGCGAGCTGAGTGATGTCGCCGCGGAGCTGGGTATTGGATTGGCGCTCCAGCGACAACAGATCCGCCAGTTCCGAGACCTGCTGGTTGAGACGCATCAGAGCCTCGTCGCGGCCCGACAAGGCCCGGCTCAGGAGAAACTCCGACAGCACGAACACCACCAGCAAGAAGATCAGTACCAGCAACAAGGACGACAAGGCATCCACGAAACCGGGCCAGATGTCCGGGCCGCCCCGAGCGGATCCGCGGGATCGCGCGACCATGGCTTAAACGTCTTCAGGCGGCGCGGGCGGCAGGGCGCTCAACCGATATTGGCCGAGTCGCTGTCGCC
>CAJWQN010000047.1 GCA_913045505.1 uncultured Rhodospirillaceae bacterium
CGCGGCACGCGCCGCCGCCACCATCTCGCGGCCGGGAATGCCCTTGGCCTCGACCTCCTCGATCCAGCGCGCGACGACTTCGTCGGCCTTGGCCCGAAAGCCCGCCATCGCCTCATCGCCGAGGGTGACGATCGTGCTTGGGCTTTGGCGCGTGATCTCGCGTCCCGGGCCCTCGGACTCATCCCAAACCCGCCCGATCCACTCGGCGATGTTGGCCATCGCGTTGTCGTCGATCACCTTCCTCAGATCCGCCGGCAGGCTTTCGTAGCGTTTCTTGTTCATCCCGAACATGAACACGGAGGTTCCGAACCGAAAGCCCTCGGGTCCCTCGATCGAAAACTTGGTGAGCTGCTGGATTTTGAACGGCAGGACGATCTCGTAGGGGATCAGGGTGCCCTCGACGACGCCCTTGGAGAGCGCCTGCGCCAGAGCCGGAACCGGCATGCCGACCGGCTCGGCGCCCCAGCTCTCGATAATCCAGGCGCCGGTCCGCGTCGGCACCCGAAGCTTCATGCCCGCGAGATCCTCAACCTTGCGGATGTCCTTCTCGACCGTGTGGATCGCTTGGCCGGTATGGACGTGAATCAGGATCGGCTTGATGTCGGTAAAATCCTCGGCCAGGTAAGTTTGGTAAAGGTCCTGGATCGCCAGGTTGGTCACCCGGGCGCTGTTCTCGTGCACGAAAGGCAGCTCGAAGACCTCGGTGCGGGTGAACACGCCCGGGGTGTAGCCGAGCACCGTCCAAGTCAAATCGGCGATGCCATCGCGGGCCTGGGCGTAAAGCTCCGGCGGCTTGCCACCGAGCGACATGGCCGGAAAAATCTCGATCTTGATTCGCCCCTCGGACTGGGCCTCGACCCGCTCGGCCCAGGGCACCAGATATTTCGAATGGGCGAGCGATTTCGAGCTCAACAGATGATGCAGGGTCAGGGTCACGTCCTCGGCCGCCGCCGGGCCCGAGGCCCACCCGAGCGCCAATAGACCGGCGAAGCCGGCCAAAACTTGCGTCTTCACCATTGCCTTCCCTTTGTTCTCCTCGGGCGCCGTCGCCGGACCCTCGCCCCAGTCTCTCGACCGAGGCCGCACGCAGCTCCAGCCCCGATCATGGATCGAAGTTTGGGCGCCGGTCGGCGCCAGCGTCAAGCTCGATCGCTCACCATAGATCCAACCGGGCGGAGCTTCCGTTTGCCAGAGCCCCTTTTGTCGGCGGCTTGGCGACGGCCGAGGCGCCGACGTCGGGTCGGTTTCCGGAGACCCTTTCCCGTCAAAGACGGGGTCCGAAAATGGGCTCTAAACCGATTTGAGCGCATTCGAGGGGATTATTCGCGAAGTTCGTCCCAGGAAGATTTAAGACTTCAAATCCACGTCATCAGGTCTGCTTTTGGTAGATACTGTTGAAATTGATTCTCGGCGCTCAAGACAAAACATTGATTCAAATAAACGGCCTGCGCCGCAACAATGAATCGTCCTTGGTACATTTCGGAATCTAAAGTTGGGCGGTGCCACCATGGTCCGACTTTTTCGACAATATCGGCACAAAGCCAAAATTCCGTTTGACCATGGTTCACGGCCGCATTCCTCATCTGGGAGTGAGAGCCCGAAAAAGCCGCTTGATCGCCGAACTGATAGACACGGGAAAGGGAAATTTTCGCGGCTTTGTCAGGGGTGCTCCGGGGCAAATGTCGCGACTTGCGGCGGGACCATGCGCGCGATATCGTCCGCGCCGTTTCTCCGGGCAATCCGGCACCATATCGAGAGGTTGGAGATGGCCAATGTCGGCGGCGTCGCGGCCGAGCGCCTGCGATCCTTCATCGAGCGTATCGAACGCCTGGAGGAGGAGAAGGCCGCTTTGGCGGCGGATATCCGCGAAGTCTTTTCCGAGGCCAAGAGTGTCGGGTTCGATCCCAAGGTCATGCGCCGGGTGATCGGCCTTCGCAGGTTGGAGAGCGCCGATCGCGAGCAACAGGAAGCGTTGCTCGAGACTTACATGGCGGCACTCGGCATGGCGCCCGGCTGAGTACGGTTTGCGCCGGCCATGGCGTCGCGCCCCGGTCAGGGCGGCGCGATCGGTCCCACGGTCTACCAGTAGGTGTCCCTTCGCACCACCTCGCGGTTCCGAAATTGCCACGGATCGCACCCCAACGGGTCGAGGACCGTTGCGTCCAGCAGACGGCCCTGGACCGCGTTTTCCGGACCGCCAGTCTCGGACCCGCCCGGCGCCTCGGGCGCGGGCCGCACGGGCTTTGCGATCGAATCGGTCATGAATGTTTCTCGAGCCACTCAAGGGCCAGTCGTTGCGCCATCCGGATGTCGGCGCGGGTCATGAAATCGGCGAGTTTGTCCCGGGCCTCGCGAGCGCCATCCAGATTTTGCGTGGACGCCAAATGAAACCATTTGTGGGCATGCACGAAATCCTGTGGAACCCCTTGACCGGTGGCATACATCCAACCCAGCCTGTGCTGAGCGGTAGCACCCAGGCAACGCATGTTTCGCCCCTCCCAGAGCCTGACCGGTCCCATCCCGCGGACCGGCGCGTGCCCATGTTAGCAGATCGATGGCCGGTTCGTTGAGTCGGTTTGGCCAGGTATCCCCGAAATCTCTTTGAATTTATCAAGGGGCGCTCTAGTGTGGCCGCCATCAGTTCTCGACGACTTGGCGTATGGCGCTTTGTCACACCGACAAAGCGAGCGGCAAGGTCTCATCGACCGGGCTAGAAACACCTCTCGGACATCGTTGGGCTGAGACATGTTCGCGTCAAAGGCGCGGATGGAAGAGACTCTCTGACTAAGGAATGATTCTATGACCAAAGGAACCGTGAAATGGTTCAACGCCGTCAAGGGCTATGGCTTCATCAGCCCCGAAGACGGATCGAAGGATGCCTTCGTCCACATTTCGGCCCTGGAACGGGCCGGGCTGTCGGACCTGAAGGAAGGCCAAGTCGTCGAATATGAACTGCAGCCTGGGAAGAACGGCAAGTCCTCGGCCGAGAATCTATCGCTCGTGGAATAGGCCCACCCGAATAAGTTGAAGGCCCGCTGATGAGCGGGCCTTCTTGCTGTCCGCGGGGTGCCTGGGACGAAACCCAAAAAACGACGGATCTGGCGTTGTCCGCGCCGATCACCCCTCTGCCTCGATAATGAGCACTCCGACCATCGGAGGGTGCACCCCGCAGGTGTAAGGAATCACGATCGGCTCGTCGAACCGCAGCATGGAGGTGCCGCCGGGCATCAGGATGCCGGTGTTGAACTCTCGGTCCAAGCCGACCGCACTGTGCTCGATCACGTGGATGTTGGTGAAATGAATGCACTCGCCGACCTTGGCGTAGATATCGCCAGGCTCGAAGGTATGAGTGATGGCGATCTCGTGGACCACGGCGCAGTCTTCGGCCGCGGCCGGGGCCGAGAACGCCAAGGCCGCGCCGGCAAGCCCGGCGAACATCAGACACCAAGAACGGGGATCATTGATTCTCATCATTCGTTACGCTCCTATCGCGACAGGGTTCCCGCCAACGTATAGGACCTATAGAGTTCAAATTCTACCATGAACGACCATGTCCGGCTTCGCCTGGGGAGAGTTCCGTGATCCGGCATCGAATCGCCGCCGTACTGTTTTCGATCGCTGTCACTGTTGCGATGGCGGCTTTGGACCGGACACCCGGCGCGACGGCCATGGCCCAGGAGCCGGCGCAAAGCGATCGTGACCCGGCCGAAGCCAACCGCGCGCCGTTCGCGCTGGTCGATCACACCGGGCGCGCGGTCACGGACCGGGATTTCCTTGGCCGGTTCCTTCTGATCTTCTTCGGCTACACCCACTGCCCGGATGTCTGCCCGATGGATCTGGCGATCATGAGCGAGGCCGTGGATTTGTTGGGCGACGAGGGAAACTGGGTGCAGCCGCTGTTCATCACCATCGATCCCGTGCGCGACACGGTCGCGGTGCTGGCGAATTTCGTCGGCCACTTCCATCCGCGCCTGATCGGCCTGACAGGCACCCCCGAACAAGTGACCGCCGTCGCCAAACGCTACCACGCCCGCTACCAGATGTTTACTCCGGCGGAAGGCGCGGAGCCGGAGTCCTATCTCATGGACCATACCGCCGCGTTCTATCTCTTGGGGCCGGACGGCGGCGGTTTGGCCCTGTTCAATCACGCCACCAAGGCCGAGGACATCGCCGCGGTCATCCGCCAGTTCATCGATCGTCTGCCCTGACCGGGGACGATCACGCGGGACCCTCCGCGTCGTCATCGCGCCGCCAAATCGCGAGGCTGATCGCCGCCGCCAGCCATAGCGTCGCCAGCCACCAATTCTGCCACGCGCCATAGCTGAGACCGCTCACCATCAGGGCGGTGATCACGCCGGCCGCCGCCGCCGCCGCCGCCGGACGGTCGGCCGAGCGCCGGCCGATCGCGAGCAGCAGGTTCGCGCACAAAGCCGCGAGCAGCAGTCCGCCGGGCAGGCCGAGTTCCAGCCAGACCTGGAGAACCGCGTTGTGCGGGTGCAGCGGCATCATGGTCATGCCCGCGTAATCCGCGCCCAACGCCTGGTTCTCGGTTCCGATGGGGACATCGCCGCCGGTGACGTGGCGGGAGGCATCGAAGCCCCAGCCCCGCACCGGGTGGGCGGCGATTCGCGCGGCGGCGAACTGCCAGATGTAGAGTCTGTGGACGCTCGGTGACGCCAGTCCGGGAGCCAAGGCGATCACGGCCGCCGGGCGGATCAGGGTGTGCGGCAGCACCGGCGCCAGAAGAATGGCGGTCGCGCAGACAAGAGCGAGGACACGGGTGGTGGCGCGGGGCGCGGCGGCGGTCGCCGCCATGACCCCGACGCCCAGGGCCAGCGCGAGCAGCGCAGCGTTGCTTTCCATCCGCCACAGCAACAAGGTGCAAGCGCCGACCAGCGCGGCCGCGGGCAAGCCGCGCAGCGAGCCCCACAAGCAGGCGAGGGGCGCCCAAATGAGCAGCACCAGCACCGTGCCCGCCCGGTTCAGGGTCGAGGGACCGAACGACAGCTCCTCGGCGGCGGCGCCGCGCAGCAGCCGGCGCAACCAGGCGTCGGTGGCGAAGTCGAAGGCGAGGAACGCCATCCCGGCGACCAGTCCGCCGATCACGGTCCATTTGATCAGGTGGCGGGAATTGGCCCCGAGCCGGTCGGCGACCGCGGTCAGGCTCAACCCGCAGATCGTGATCAGGGTCAGGCGCAGCCAGCGCTCGCCGCCATGACTTTGATCGGCCGACCACCACAGACTGAGCAGCGCCCAGGCCAACACCGCCGCAAGCAGTGCCGCCCCGGGGCGGGCAAAGGCCTCGGTCCAGGCCGCTTCGCGAACGATCACGAACAGTCCCGCCAGCCCGACCGCGATCAACAAGGGTGCAAGCCCCAACGGCGCCAAAGCCGCCAACGGCAGGGCCAGCGCCGCGGCCGAGCCGACAATGCGGCCGTTATCCAGCCAGGACATCCGACTCGGTCTCCGCTTCGGCGATGATCAGGTCGGGACGGTGGCGAGCGCGGCCTCGCCCATGGCGGCCGACGGTTCGGTGTCCGCGAACTGGAGCGCGTAAAGCCGGGCGTACAGCCCGCCCGCGGTCAGCAATTGGGCGTGGCTGCCGCGCTCCACCACCCGCCCGCGGTCGAGCACCACGATCTCGTCGGCGCCTTGAACGGTCGACAGGCGATGGGCGATCACCAGGGTGGTCCGGCCTTCCTTGAGCCGGGCCAGCGCCGCCTGGACCTGGCGCTCGGATTCGGTGTCCAGCGAGGAGGTGGCTTCGTCCAGCAGCAAAATCGGCGCATCCTTGAGCATGGCGCGCGCGATGGAGAGCCGCTGGCGCTCGCCGCCCGAAAGCGTGACCCCGCGTTCGCCGATCACGGTGTCGTAGCCCTGGGGCAACGCGGTGATGAATTCGTCCGCCGCCGCCGCCCTGGCGGCCGCGACGATTGCCGTTTGATCCTTGTCCAAACTGCCATAGGCGATATTGGCCCGGACCGTATCGTTGAACAGAAACACCTCCTGGCTGACCAGGGCGATCGAGTGGCGCAGGCTCTCCAGGGTCACCGTGCACAGGTCCCGTCCGTCGATCTCGATATGCCCCCGATCGGGGTCGTAAAACCGCGGGATCAGGTTGAGGATGGTCGATTTGCCGGCACCCGAGGGGCCGACCAAGGCGATCGTTTGCCCGGCCGGAATGGTCAGGGTCAACCGGTCCAGTGCCGCGGCATCCGGCCCATAGGAGAAGCTTACTTCGGTGAAGCGGATGTCACCCCGGCAGCCGCTGAGCTCCGCCGCCGGCACGGGATCGCGTATGTCCGGCTCCAGATCGACCACCGCGAACACCCGCTGGGTCGCGGCCAGGCCTTCCTGGAGGGTCGCGTTCAGCTTGGCCAGGCTTTTCAGCGGCCGATAGGCCAGCAACAGGGCGGTTATGAACGAGAAGAACATACCGGGTGTCGAAGCGCCGCTGATGACTCTTTGGCCGCCATAGAACACCACCGCCGCGATCGCGCATCCACCCAGCAGCTCCATGATCGGTGTCGACACCGCCCGGGTCAGCACCTGCTTCAGATAGAGGCGAAACAGCCGCTCGGCGAGGGCGCCCGAGCGGGCGACCTCGTGGGCTTCCATGTTATAGGCCTTGACCTGGCGGGCACCCTGGAAGGTTTCGGTGAGTACCGAGGCATAGCCGGCGATCTCGCCCTGGGTGCGCCCGGCGACCCGGCGCATGCGCCGGCCGAGCTTGACCACCGGGACCACCGCGACCGGAAAGGCGACGAAGGCGACCAGCGCCAGCCGCCAATCCTGATAGAACATCAGGCCGACCAGAAAGGCGAGGGTGAGGCTGTCCTTGACCATCGCGGTCAAGGTGCTGGAGGTGGCCTGGCGGACCAGATTGGCGTCGGCGGTGAATCGGGTGAGCAAGGTTCCGGTCGGGGTCCTGTGAAAAAACGCCAGATCGGCGCCGATCACCTTGGCGGCCATGCGCTTCTGCAAATCGACCACGATCCTCAAACCGACGAAATTCATCAGATAGGCTTGGCCCAGATCGGCGAGGCCATTGACGAGGGCGATGCCCAGCAGGATCGGTGGAATCGCCATCAGCATCGTCGCGTCCCGGGCCACGAACACGTCATCGAGGACCGGTTCTAAAATCTTGGCGTAGGCGGCGGTCGCCGCCGCGGTCAGCGCCATGCACAGCACGGCCGCGCCGATCCGCCACAAATGCGGGCGCACATGGTCCTTGAGCAGCCGCGCGATCAGCGCCCGGCTGCTCAGAATCATCGTTCCGGCGGTTTGGTCGATAGGGTCCAAGTGCGAGGTCACGATAGAATTGTCCAGCGAATCCACATTACGATCTTACTGTACCAAAATCACATACCGGCCTGCGCGGCAAGCCAAGCTTGGAAGACGACGACGCTCCATAACTGGTCCCGCCAATCGCGCAGGCCCGCCTGGTGTTCCCGCCAGCGCTCCGCGATCGGCGCCGGGTTCAGAAAACCCTGATCGCGGAGTCGGTCGGCGGCCAGCAGGTCTCCCGCCCAATCGCGTAGCGGCCCGCGCATCCAATCCCCGATCGGCGGGCCGAAGCCCATTTTCGGCCGATCGACCAGGGTCGGCGGCACATAGCGGTACAAGACTTGGCGCGGCAGCCATTTGGAGACGCCGCCGCGCAGCTTGAGGTCGGGCGGCAGGGACCAGGCGAATTCGACCAGCCGGTGGTCGAGCAGCGGCGCCCGTGCTTCCAGTCCCACCGCCATGCTGGCCCGGTCCATCTTGACCAGGATGTCGTCCGGCAGATATGTGACCGCGTCGAGAACCATGAACCGGTCGAGCGGGTTCGCGAGGCGGGCGGGATCGTCGAAAGCGGTGCGCATGGGCGCGGCCCCGACGACCAGGGCGGCCGGGTCGCGCCACTGCGACAGGTGCTGGCGGAACACAGCTTCGGCGTCGGCCGCGGCCTTGGCGTCGAGCAGCTTGCGCAGCTTATCGCCGGGCCGGCTGGGTCGGCGATGTTTCGACAACACCACGCCGAGTGGCCCCAACAAGCGGTTGAGCGCGGGCGCCGGCACGGCCGCCGAGGCCCGCGCCAGGAGTCTCCGCAAATTCGCCGGCAGCCGGCGCGCCGTCCGCCATTGCCGATCCGCCGCCGGGTAACGGTCGTAGCCGCAAAACAGCTCGTCGCCGCCGTCGCCCGACAGGCTGACCGTCACGCCCTTGCGGGTCAGGGCGCAGAGCAGCGCGGTCGGCACGCAGGACGGATCGGCCAGAGGCTCGTCCCAGATGGCGGGGAGTTTCGGGACCAGGGCCAGCGCGTCGTCGTCGGTCGCGGTGACCTCCGTATGCTGGGTGCCCAAATGTTCGGCGACCCGGCGCGCGTGGGGCGCTTCGTCAAAGCGGGGATTGGCGAAGCCGATGGTGAAAGTCCGGACCGGCTGGGCGCTCCTGGTCCGCATCATCGCCACCACCAGCGATGAATCGATCCCGCCCGACAGGAACGCACCCAATGGCACGTCGGCTTCCATGCGCGATGCCACCACCTCGCCCAGCAGATCGTCGAGCTGGTCGGCGGCCTCCCGATGGTCGCCGGCGAATGTCCCCGACGCGCTCTCCGCGACCGTCCTGGCCGACCAGTAAGACACGATCCCAGGTTCCGCCCCCGGCTTCAGGGTCAGCAAATGACCGGGCTGGAGCTTGGCCACGCCCTGATAGATGGTGTGGGGCGCGGGCACGTAATTGTGCTGGAAGTAGAGCGCCAGTGCGCCCCGATCGATCTCGCCGCGCCAATCCGGAAACGGCTTGAGCGCCTTGAGTTCGGAGGCGAAGACGAAGGCGCGGCCGAGCCAGCCGTAATACAGCGGTTTCTCGCCGATCCGGTCGCGGGCGAGGGTGAGGGTGCGGGTCTCCCGGTTCCAGACCGCGAACGCGAACATGCCGTTGAACGCCGCGAGCGCGCGCTCCGGCCCCCAGCGCGCGATCGCCTCGACCATGACCTCGGTATCGGAGCCGCCGCGCCAGCCGCCGGCCGCGCCCTCGGCGTCGAGGGCGGCGCGGATGTCCTTGTGGTTATAGATTTCGCCGTTGAAGGCCAGCACATGGCGCCCGCGACGCGAGGCCATCGGCTGGTGCCCCTGGGGCGAGGGGTCGAGGATCGCCAGACGGCGGTGGCCGAGAGCGAGGCCGGCCGCGTCGTCGATCCAGGTGCCATCGCCGTCGGGGCCCCGATGGGCCAGGGTCGCGACCATGGCGTGGATCGGTGCGTCCGCCGAGTCCGCGGCCCAGCGTCGCGCCAGGTCAAGATACCCGGCTATTCCGCACAAGGTGCCAGGGCTCCGCCCAAACTCTAGTCCTTCGCACCCAACAGCCGGGCGAGCGAACGCCGCGCGGCGCCGGGTGCGCCCTTGAACCAGCGCCCCAATCCCGGCCGGGCGCGGCCGAGGGCGATTTGATAAAGAGCGGGGTGAACCAGGGCCGGCGGCGTCTCGGGGGTCAGCGCCCGCAGCCGCGCGAGGCGCGGATTGTCGATCAGGGCCTGGTCGCTGGCGAACAGCAAAATGTTCTGGGCGTACCACCAGGCGACCCCGGGATCGCCCAGAACCTGCCACCGGATCACGTCGATCGGCGCGTAGCCGCGGGCGTCGAACAGCGCCACCCAGTATTCCGGCCATTGTTCGTTGACGTGGTGGGTGCCGCCTTGGCCCGGAATCGCCGCCGAGAACAGCACCACCGGCGCCAAGTCTGTCAGGGTCCCAACGAAATCCTCGGCGCCCTTCGGCGGCAGGTGCTCGGCCACCTCCAGGGATAGCGCCAGGTCGAACTTGCGCCCGATCGTGATCGGCTGATCGAACCTGATCTCCCGGAAGTCGGCGGCGGCGATCTTCAGGTGGCGCTTGGCTGCCCAGGGCCCATCCAGGCCCAGTACCTGGCCGCAGCCATGGGCCTGGAGCACCGAGAGCCAGCCGCCGTCGCCGCAGCCGAGATCGACCGCGCTCTTCGGCGCCAACCACTCCGTGATCATCGGTACGATCCTCTCGGCCGACGGCTGTGCGGTGGCGTCGAGGTCCTCGTAAAAGCGGTCCGAATAGGGGCTCATGGGCAATCGTCTATGGTGCGTCGAATGCCGCCGCGCAGCGCTCGATCGCGCCGACATAGTCGGTCGGGACGGGAAGCCGACCGCGCAGGCTCAGCCACAACCACGGCAACAGCGCACCCGTCCCGGACCGGCGGCGCCATTTGTAGGCCCGTCCGGCGGCGCGGCGAAGGGCGAATCGCTGCAGCGCCGGTGGCACCGTCGGATAATCGCGCAGGAAATGAGCCGCGGCCAGGGTCACCCGCTGCAATTGCTGGCCCGGATCGCCGGACAGACGGTCCGCCTCCCCGGCCGGTTCCGACTGATAGGCGACCACCGCATTGACACGGCGAAACGGCCACAGTCTGGCCAGACGCAAGGCCAATGAATACTCCTGCGAGAACACGACCCGTTCGTCGCAGCCGCCGACCTGCTTGGCGCAATGGCCGCGAACAAGAATCTGACTCGGATTGAACAGAGAGGTTCGCAGCACCGCCCGCAGCGGCAGGTACAGTGTCGTCACATCGGGGGCCGCTGGTGTTGATCGATCGAGCGACACCGTCGCGCCCTCGGAGTAGCGCACCAGGTCGCCATAAGCGAGGCAGGCATCGGTGCCGGCGATCGCGTCGAGCAGGATTCGGGTGGCGTTGCGCGGCAAAAGGTCGTCGGCATCGACGAATTTGATGTATTCCCGGCCGGCCAGGGCGATGCCCTGGTTGGTGGCGTGGGCCGAGCCGTGGTTGGCTTGGGCTCGAATCACGACGTCTTGCCAGCCCGAGGTGCGGTCGCGGATCAGGTCCAGCGAGCCATCGGTGGAGCCATCATCGATGAAGATGAACTCGCGCTCGAAATCACCGGTCTGGGCGGCGATCGCATCCAGCACCGGGGGCAGAGCCGATGCCTTGTTGTAGACCGGGACCACGAAAGAGACTCCGGCCGCCGTTCCCGCGTTCTCGCCATTCCTCATCAGGACAGACCCACCGTTTGCCGGCCGATCCCCGCCACCCGCCATCGCCCACGAATCTGACCGATTCGACCGGCCCTGTCCATCAACCGGCGTCGGCACCGGTTGGGAGCGCGGGTTGTTGCCGGGGGTGCTCGGTTGACCCCGGATGGGCGGATCCGGGAGCCTCTCATGTGTCGACGACCCCGCCGCGCCCTTGATCAGCACGCCGCGCCCGATTGCGCTATACTGTTGCCATCGCGACAGCGACTGGGGCCTTCGGGTCCGCAATCGTTCTCGACTCCAATGGGCAGAGCCGGGGCGACGGGCGCGAGCCCGCGCCTGGGTTGGGAGGGTCATGAAGCGCCTTGTGATCGTGTCGAATCGGGTCATGCCGGTCACCTCGAAGAAGGTGATGGTGGGCGGACTTGCGGCCGGCGTGCTGGCGGCGCTTCGCGAGTCGGGCGGGGTCTGGTTCGGGTGGAGCGGCAATGTTTCGGAGAGCCCCGCCGCCGAGCCGGTGCTGACCAGCCAGGGCCGCATCTCCTATCTGACCTGCGACCTCAACGCACGTGATTATGATCAGTATTACAACGGCTTCGCCAACCAGAATCTTTGGCCCCTGTTCCACTACCGGCTCGACCTGACCAATTTCGAACGTGACTGGTACGAATCCTATCGGCGGGTGAATCAGGATATGGCCCATAAATTGTTGCCCTATCTGACGGGCGACGATCTGATCTGGGTCCACGACTATCACATGATCCCGTTTGGCGAAGAGCTCCGCCATATGGGAGTCGCCGACCCGATCGGATTTTTCGTGCATACGCCGTTTCCGCCGGCGGATCTTCTGATCACGCTGCCCTGCCACGAGAACCTGTTTCGATCGCTGCTGTCATACGATTTGGTGGGCTTTCAGACCGCCAACGACTTGCGCAATTTTCACGACTACATCTCCCGCGAGACTGGTGGCACCGTCGATCCGGACGGCACCGTCCATGCCCATGGCCGGATCATGCAAAGTGGCGTGTTCCCGATCGGCATCGACACCGAGGATTTCGTCGCCCTGGGCGAAACACACGAGGCCCAGCGCCAGGCCCAGCGCCTGGCCCAGAGCCTGATCGGCCGGGATTTGATCGTCGGAGTCGACCGCACCGATTATTCCAAGGGATTGCTGACCCGGTTGCGGGCGTTCGAACTTCTGCTCGAGACCTATCCGATCGATCGCAGCCGGGTGCATCTGTTGCAAGTGACGCCGCCGTCGCGGGAAGCGGTGCCTGAATACGCCCGCATGGAACGCGAACTCGACGCGCTGTCCGGCCATATCAACGGCCGCTTCGCCGAATTCGACTGGGTGCCGATCCGCTACATTCACCGGGCCTACAACCGGCGCGAACTGGCTGGGTTCTTCCGGGTTTCCCGAGTCGGCCTCGTGACCCCGTCGCGCGACGGCATGAATCTGGTGGCCAAGGAATACGTGGCCGCCCAGGACCCGGACAATCCGGGGGTCTTGGTCCTGTCCCGGTTCGCCGGCGCCGCGCGCCAGATGGACCGGGCGCTGGTGGTCAACCCGTTCGATGTCTACGCCATCTCCGAGGCGATCCAGGAAGCCCTCGAAATGCCGCTCGACGAACGCAAGGGACGATGGTCGGAAATGCTGGAGGACTTGCGCCGCGAAGATATCGACCACTGGCGTGAATCATTCGTCTCCAAGCTCGTGGCCGTGAACCGGAAACAAGCCGCCGGGGCCGCCGGGGCCGCCGGGGCCGCCGGGGCGCTGCGTGCGGTTGGAGGGGGTAAGAAGCGGGCCGGATAAGGGCCGGCACCGCGCACCTTCAATCGGCCACGAACCGGTCCGTGTCGCGGGGGATCAGGTTGGCGCCGCTTTGGTCGTCGGTGGGAAGAATCAGGGCGAGCGCGCGCAGAATATAATCGTCGGCATTCGTGGTTTCGAAGCGGATCGGCTCGGGCAATCCGAACGCCAGCATGCCGTCGAGGAACCGGTCGCAGGCGCGGCTGTAGTTTGTACCGATCGCGAATTCTACCTTGTAGACACCGTCCGCGATGTTTTGGAGCGTGATGCGGGTTCCGCCCCGGACGAACACCGACAAAGCGGTGCGACCGTCGCGGTCGCGCAGTTTGACCAAGGCGTCGCCGCGACGGGGGTTGACCAGGCCGAGGCTGTGGGAACCGGTGCCTCGGGCAGCGAATACGTCTCCGGTTTCGGGTCTGGGGCCGGCATTCTCGGCGCACCAGTCGCGGCGCGCGTTCGCGCCGGAGGTAAGCGCCGCGGCCGCCACGAAGCCGGTCATCCCTCCAGGGGTGATGATCGGCAGGTAGCCGTTGTCGGTCTCTCCGCCAACCACGGTGACCGAATCGAACTGGGCCAGGCGGTCGACGATCTGGACGTCGGCGCGGGGCGCGGCGTGAACGGTGGTCCGGTCCTCGATGACGAACCGGGTTTCGCTCGGGCCCGCTTCCGGGGCCGGGGTACGCGCACCGGTCTCGGCCGCGGGCGGGGGTGCCCCGCGGTCGGCGAACAGGCCGGCGGCCTGATCCCTGACCAATCCGATCGCCAATGCGCCGCCCTGGATGATCAGCCACGCCACCACGAGCCCGATCGGCAAAGCCTGGATCACGAATGCGAGGCCGCCGATCCGCCACCGATCCTTGAGGCGCCGTTTGCCGCCGCCCGCGATCAAACCGTCCAAGCCGGGGTCGCGGCGAAAGCGATTGGCCTGGATTGCCAAGTCCGAGGCCAGGTCTTTCTGGCCGCGGGCGGCGAAGGCGCGCGCCTGACCGGCCAGCAGCTCGGCGTTGCGGTCGGCCGGTTTCTGCCCGCTTGCCAGATTCCGCAGCAAGGCGCGCGCCGCCTCGACCGGGCCGCGCGGCAAGCTCCACCAGCCCAGAAGCCAAGTCGCGAGGCTTGCCTTGATCGCCGCCCGATCGGCGCAGGCCCGGCAGAACACCCCTTCGATGCGCCGGGTCGAGGAGCGCAGCACCAGCCCGATGACTCGGGTGATCACCACGTAGCGGGGCTGGGCGGAAATCGTCCCGCAAACCGAGCAGGGGACCGGTTCGGGACCTGTCGGTTCGACCTCGGGTTCCGGCTCGGGCTTTGGCTCAGCGCGCGGTCGAGGCTCGGGCCGGGTCCTGCGCCGCGCCCGCCGCCCTTGCCGTGGTCGCGCGGATCGCGAAGGTTCCGAATCGGCGTCGATGCGACCGAGATCGCGGCACACGGTATCGTAGGCGGCGCGAGCCTCGGCGTCGCCGAGCACGTTGTAGGCTTCGGTGATTCGACGAAAGGCGTCGGTATCGCCGCCGCCGCCGCTGTCGGGGTGGGTTTCCTTGACCCGGTCCCGGTAGGCACTCTTGATCTCGTCGACGCTCGCCTCGGGCGCCGCGCCCAAGAGCCCGTAATAGCCCTTGACGTCCTTGAAGCTCATTCGCGGACGCCGCCGGGCCCCCGATCGGGGCCAGGGCTAATGCACGTAGAGGCCGCCATTGATGTGGATGGTCTCGGCGGTGACGAAACTCGCCAGATCGCTGCACAGGAACAGGATCACGTTGGCCACCTCCTCGGGCCGGCCCAGCCGGTGCATCGGCGTCGCCTCCAGCAACTGGTCGCCCCGGACCTCGAGCAGCGGTTGGATCAGCGGCGTGTCGATCAGCCCCGGCGAGACCGCGTTGGCCCGGATGTTGCGGGGCGCGAGTTCGACCGCCAGCGACCGGGTCAGGCTCAACACACCGCCCTTGGCGGCGGCGTAGTGGGCGTGTTGATAGGAGCCGCGATGGGCGGCCATGGACGCGATGTTCACGATTGCCCCGCCATCACGCAGGATCGGTTGAATCGCCCGGCAGAAATAGAACGTGCCGTCGAGATTGATGCTGATGGTCTGGCGCCATTGGTCGTCGGTCATGGTGTCGGTGAGCTGATCGAGATAGAGCCCGGCGCCGGTGATCAGGAAATCGGCATGGCCGAATCGCTCCTTGCACAGCGCGATCGCGCCGTCGACCTGGTCGGACTTGGTGACATCGGTGCCGGCGGCGATGACGCGCTGGCCCGAGGGGTCCAGGGTTTGGACGAAGCTCTCGAGTCCGGCTTCGTCGAGGTCGGTCAGGACCAGGCTCGCGCCGCAATTGTAAAATGCGCGCGCGATCGCCCGGGTGATGCCGCCGTTGGCGCCGGACATGACCATGACCTTGTCGCTGAAATCGAACATTGCCGTCTCTCCGATTGCCGCGGTCTCGATGTCAGTTCCGGTGATACGAGAAGTAGCGGTCGAGCGCGGCGCCCATTGCGCTCTCGTCGGCATCGATCCCAAGCCAGTATTTCAGAGCCACCGCGCCCTGCGCAATGATCCAGTCGATGCCGGTGACGGCGCTGGCGCCCGCGGCGCGGGCGTCCCGGCACAGGCGGGACGGGGTGGGG
>CAJWQN010000048.1 GCA_913045505.1 uncultured Rhodospirillaceae bacterium
GTATGCTAGCTTTTGAGGCATCCGAGTCCTGTTCCCGGCGGCTGCTCGAAATTCGATTTGGTGACAAAGGGAATCCATCATTGGCCGCGACGGCCGGCGCCGGCTCCTCGCCTTGATCCGATGCCGAAGCCCGAGCCGGTCCTTGCCGACAACGCGCCGTGGCTCTGATGGACGCCGCGACAGCCCACCGTCCTCAACCGCCGCAACCACCCGCTCTCGAAGATCAACAGAATACGGTTTCGCCATCCATGCTGGCCGCCTTTTCCAGCCAACATGTTGAATCACAAATTCCCCGCTCAGCGAATCCCCTTCCGATTCAAGCAAATCTCATCCCGCTCTAGGTCAACGCGCGGGTCGGTTGGAGCGAACAGGAGCGTTCGTTGGCTTGTTGCATTGTGAGAAGCTCCAGGCATTCAACGTACCTCGACACAGGCATCGCCAGCGGCCATGGTGCCGATCTCGCAGGCATCCGCGTGTCCCTGTTCGTGGAACAGGCGCAGGACGCGACCGGCGTCCGCGGGTGCGCAAGAGACCAGCAGACCGCCGTTGGTTTGGGGATCACACAACAGACCCCGTTGCCAGTAAGGCAACCTCTCGGGCAGACGCACCTCGTGACCGTAACTGGCCCAGTTGCGGCCGGAAGCGCCGGTCTCGAGGCCCGCCATCGCCAGGCCTCGGGCGCTCGCAATGATCGGCACGCGTGCCAAATCCACGGATGCCCGGAGCCCGGCACCGCGACAGACCTCGAGCAGATGACCCAGCAGGCCGAACCCGGTCACGTCGGTCATGGCGTGAACACCGGAGATCTCGGCAAGGTCCGCCCCGACGGCGTTGAGCCGCGTCGTGGTCTCCAGCAACTCGGCATAGCCGGAACCGTCCAAGTCTCCACGTTTCAAAGCCGCGCTCAGGACGCCGACGCCCAGGGCCTTGCCCAGGATTAGGATGTCGCCCGCCTCCGCCCCGCTGTTGCGCTTCACCGCGTCGACGTCGACAAGGCCGATGGCGGCCAGCCCATAAATCGGTTCCGGCGCGTCGATGGAATGACCGCCGGCAATGGAGATACCCGCGGCTTCGCAGGCCGCCGCCCCACCGGCCAGGATATCGCCGATGATCTCGACGGGCAGCTTGTCCACCGGCATGCCGACGACGGCCAGGGCCATGAGCGGACGACCGCCGATGGCGTAAATATCGGAAAGCGCGTTGCCCGCGGCGATGCGGCCGAAGTCGAAGGGTTCATCGACGATGGGCATGAAGAAGTCGGTGGTGGCTACGACCGCCTGCCTGTCGTTGATTTGGTAAACGGCCGCGTCGTCGCTGGTCTCCGTTCCGACCAGCAATGCGGGGTCGGCGACCGGGCGCGGCAGCGAGGCCAGCATCTTGCTCAAGATGGAGGGCGCAATCTTGCAGCCACAGCCGCCGCCATGCGCGAGGCTGGTCAACCGAATGCTTTCTTTATTCATGACGCGATCCTGTCCCGCTACCTGACACGATTGTATCTCGTGCCATACGGACTCAGACGCCCTCACGCGAAAGTTCTCGGCCTGAAAAAGCGCGCACGCGCCGAATTTGATCCTCGACTGAAATGTCGAGCATCGAGGTTATGTCGAGGTCGCGATCCTCATACACCACGCTATCTGGATGACCCGCTTGCCAGACCCGCACCGCCTCGTCCCGTTCAGCAACCAGCCACTCGATCTGGGGGCGAAACAGGCGCAACATCGCCCCCACCCAGCGATTGGTGGCCCAGCAGGGCCACGCGTGGTCGATGTCGAACAGGTCGATCATTTCGGTCACGTATTCAGGTTTGTACCAAGTATCGTTGACGAGCCAGCGGTTGGCGGTGAACAACCGGATCGGGTACCCCGATTTGTCCATTGAAATGGCGATGATGTGGCTGATCGCATCCTTGCCAATCGGGCGCTCGACCGAGGCCGGCAGTGGAGCCGGCCGGCATCCCCTGGGCATGCCCTTTTTGCGCAGGAAAGTGTGGAAATGGCCGTGCTCGCCCGGCCGATGCGCATGGTAGTAGTATTGCGAAGAGGTTTCCGGGTCGTGTATGTCGCCGGGCGGATAGTGATGCCATTCGGTGAACGTGCCGTAGCCGCGCAGCACTTCCGCGACGAGGTTGGTACCGCCCCTTTTCAGGACCCGGTAACACTCCTCTATATCATCGGCCGCGGCGGCCATACTGTGAGCATGTTCGCTTGGCACCAGCGTCGGCGGCTCGCTCTTCGCGCCTGAATCGCGCCGGACGAGGCTTTGCTTCAGAGTATCAATATCCAAGTATCCCATCGCTCGAAATTGGACCAGCGTGTGAGGCACCGCAACATAACATAGATCAAGCCGAGCCGGGCCCGCCGGTCAATTTTCCGTGAGTGCGGTGTGAACGCCGTAGCTTGGCTCGACGCTGATATCGACCAGCGGTAGGCGCCAGAAAAATGGCGGAGCCCCGAGTATCTTCGCAAGTCTCCGCGACCAACAGGGCGGCATCTCCTTCACGGGGCGGCCGGTCTTCTCTTGCCGGACTGTCGCTCGATCGAGTGCGTAACCGCGAGGCGCGACATCCTCGACCATGAGGCTCACGACATCGCCAGGAAACGCCGCCCTCGCCTCATGGCCAAATTTCGGCCATGGCTCTTGATACAGATCAAGGACCGGAAAATGGGATGCGGCTATGGGCTTGCTGGACGAGTTTGCCTTGGCGCCGTCCGCCGCGCGCGGAACTCTCGCCGAGCCGATCGACCGCAACGAAAAGAGCTCACTCGTGCACTGGGGCCATCACGAAAGAAGTCCTGCTCGATCCCGTCGGGAACTTGGTTCGACGGATCGAAAACGTCTGCCTCTTCCATCCCGGGTTTAGACGATCGCGGCCGCCGTATCAGCACCGAAGCGACCACAATGATCGAAGCATGTCGCCAAACGCCGCCTCTATCGCCGGTATTGCTCGCCGGGTTCGTATTGCGCCCATTGCCGCCGTTGTTGCTGCGGCCATTGCTGAACCTTGCGATGAGTGCCATGCGCCGGCGGCACCCGGCCGTCTTCGGGCGACTGAATTCATTGGCGGAGGCGACCTTCCTGATCGATCCCGTGGACTTGCCGTTCAGCTTTCTGCTGCGGCCGGGGGCGGTGCCGCCGGTTTTGGAGGCGTTGGCCGAAGGAGCTGATGCGGGGCGGCCGACGGCGATCTTGCGGGGGCCGCTGCTGGCGCTGATCGATCTCTTGGAGGGACGGATAGACGGTGATGCGTTGTTTTTCTCCCGCGACCTCGTTGTCGAAGGCGACATGGAGGCGGTATTGACGCTGCGCAATGCGGTGGACAGCGGTGAAGTCAACGTACTCGAGGATTTGCTGCCGCCTCTCGGACCTCTGAATCAGCCAACCCGGCAGGGACTTGTTGCGCTCGGCGCGGTGTTCAGGCGTGCCACACGCGATCTCGAAACCCTGCGCGCCGCCTTCGTTGGACCTGTCGCACAGTCCTGCGAACGTCAGGCAACAAAATTATCCGAAGTCGAGGAGAAGGTGGCGGATCTGGGACGCAAGGTCCGCCGGAAGACGAGGGCTGGCCGTCGCGTTGGCGCAAATGGGAATCATCGATCATGAGTCAGCGACCGTTGGAACTGGTCTGCCCCGCTGGGACGCCGGCCGCGCTTCGCGCCGCGGTCGACGCCGGCGCCGACGCCGTCTATTTGGGTTTCCGGGACGAGACCAACGCGCGCAACTTTCCAGGACTGAACTTCGATCGAACGGAACTCCAGGAAGGGTTGACCTACGCCCATGACCGCGGCTGCAAGGTCAGCGTCGCGGTCAACACCTTTCCCGCCGCCGGCAATCCCGGTCCATGGCGCTCGGCCGTCGACGCCGCCGCCGATTTGGGGGCGGACGCGATCATTCTCGCCGATATCGGCCTGCTCGATTACACAACGCGCCACTACCCGGAAATGCGCCGCCACCTTTCCGTTCAGGCCTCGGCTTCGAACATCGAGGCGATACGATTCTATCATGAGGCTTTTGGCGTAAAGCGGGTCGTTTTGCCACGAGTCCTGACCTTGGCGGAGATTGCCGCGCTCAACGCGCAGACCCCGGTAGAAACCCAAGTGTTCGCCTTCGGCGGCATGTGTGTGATGGCGGAGGGACGGTGCGCACTGTCCTCGTACGTGACCGGACGTTCACCGAACATGGATGGCGTGTGTTCGCCGGCCAGCCACGTCCACTTCCAGCAAGAAGGAAACAAGCTGGTCTCGCGGCTGGGTGAGTTCACCGTCAACGTCTTTCTCGACGGCGAACCGGCCGGCTACCCGACCCTGTGCAAGGGGCGATTCATAACCGAAGGTCGGGCCTCGTACCTGTTCGAGGAGCCGACCTCGCTCAACGTGATCGACATGCTGCCTCAGCTCATGGCCGCCGGCGTGACGGCGTTGAAGATCGAGGGCCGTCAGCGGGGACGGGCCTATGTCGCCCAAGTCGTCGCCGCGTTTCGCCACGCGGTCGACGCCGCTTCGCGAGGAGAGGCCGTCCCCCAGCCCGATCTGGCCGCCCTGACCGAAGGGCTCCGGGACACGTCGGGCGTGTACTCGAAAACTTGGCAATGAACCACGCGGAGACCGGCATGTCGCGGCTGACACTTGGCCCGGTGCTGTTCAATTGGCCGGCGGAAACAACGCGGGACTTCTACTTCCGAATCGCCGACGAGGCCCCCGTCGGTATCGTTTACCTGGGTGAGGTGGTTTGCTCGAAGCGGTCGGCCTTCTTCGAGCCCTACTTGCCGGAAGTCGTTGACCGGCTGGAGCGCGCGGGCAAGGAGGTGGTGTATTCTACGCTTGCTCTGATCACGAGCGAACGGGACATGGCCGAGGTTCGAGCAGTCACCGCACGGACCGATGTCCGGGTCGAGGCCAACGACGTCGCCGGCGCCGCCATGCTTGCCGGCAGGCCACATGCCATAGGCCCATTCGTCAACATCTACAACGAAAGCACCCTGGCATACTTCGTCGGCAAGGGCGCCACCCGGGTGGTGCTGCCCGCCGAACTGCCGGCGCGTTCATTGGCCGTACTTGCCAAGGCCGCCGAGGGCACCGATCTCGAGGTCCAGGTATTCGGACGCCTGCCGCTGGCGATCTCCGCGAGGTGCCACCACGCGCGTTCCCGCAATCTGCGCAAGGTGAGCTGCCAGTACGTCTGTGCCGATGACCCGGATGGGATGGACGTCGAGACACTCGATTACGAACCGTTCCTGGCTGTGAACGGAACACAAACAATGTCGCATGCCTCGGTCAATCTGGTGCATGAACTCGATGCACTCCAGGAAATGGGGATTGGCGGCTTTCGTCTTTGGCCCCATTCCATTGACATGTGTGCCGTGGCCAGGGTCTTCCGCGATGTCCTCGATGGCCGGCAAGAGAGCCAGGCGGCCGAGGCCCGCCTTGCCGAGCTGGTGGACTTCGCGCCGTTTTCGAATGGTTTCTACCACGGTAGAGAAGGCGCCGCGTGGGTCACGGCGCCGGCGCCGTCCCCCGATGTTTCGTCAGGGTCGGTACTGGAGTCCTTTTAGCCTTCCCACGCCGGCGAGACCGCATAGACATCGAGGGCCGTGCGAGGGCTCGTTGCCGTGTTCGACGCGCCACGTTATCGTCGGCCAAGAAAGTCATAAGCGTCGATTGGACATCGCCGAGGACAAGGAGGACAGGCGCGACCTCACGCTTGGTCGCGCCCCCACCTCCAGGCTCGATTGACAGCGAGGTGAGGATGGCGGGCAAGGACGAGCTGGAGTGGAATCAAGCGATTTGCGGGATCTGTCCGGCCGGATGCTGGGTCGAAGTCGGCCTGAGGAGCGGCCGACTGGAGGACATCAGGGCAGACCACGGCCATCCCCTGGGCATGATTTGCCGACGCGGAAAGCACGCTCCAGAGATCGTGAATTCCGAGGAAAACCGGCTCAAATACCCGCTGAAGCGGACCGGACCCAAGGGGACCCATGAGTTCGAGCGGATCACCTGGGACGAGGCCTACGACATCATTGTCGAGACCCTGAACAGGATCAAGGAAGACTCAGGATCCGAAGCGGTCGCCATCTACACCGGCCGGGGCGCGTTCGAACTGTCCCTGTGCGACATGTACCAGCCCAAAGGCGTGGCCGTGTCCTCGGCATCGAACGTCCTGTTCCCGTTCGGCTCCCCGAACACCATGGGCGTCGGCGCTCTCTGTTACGTCTCGTTCGCGATGATCGCCCCTCACGTGACCATGGGCCGCATGCTGGTCAACATGTTCACCGATATGGAAAACGCCGAGATGCTCGTGGTCTGGGGGGCCAATCCAGTGACCGACTCACCCCCACTCGACATGATTCGGCTCGAGGCGGCCGCGGCACGGGGCGCCGACATCGTGGTCATCGATCCCCGTCGAACGGAAACGGCCCTGCGCACCGGCGCCCAATGGGTACCGATCCGGCCAGGCACCGACGCGGCGCTCGCGTTGAGCATGATCGGGGTGATGATAGACGAGGAGCTGTATGACGAGGACTTCGCGGAGGACTGGTGCCACGGCTTCCAGGAATTGAGAACCTACGTCCAGCACTTCCCCCCGGAAGTGGGCGAAACCATCACCGGTGTCGCGGCGGACACCATTCGGGACCTCGCCCGACGCATCCGCAACGCCACCGGCGCCTGCCCGGTGATGTACACCGGCCTCGAATATTCGAACAGCGGCGTCCAAGCCATCCGGGCGGTGCTCACTTTGTTTGCTCTCGCCGGCCAGCTCGACGTGCCGGGCGGCATCGGTCTGGCCATGGCCGACAGCCATTTCCCGATAAACCGATCCTGCAATCAGTCGAATCCCGACCTGGGTCTGGCCTTGGGGCAAGAAAAATTCTCGATTTACAGTCGTTACCGCGGTGAGTCCCACGCCAGCAGCCTGATTAACTCCGTGTTGGATGGAGACCCGTACCGGATCAGGGGCCTTATCGTCCATGGCGCCTCGCTCCTCACGTCCTGGCCACAAACGCCGCTGTGGCGGGAAACCCTGTCCAAGCTGGATTTTCTGGTCTGCATCGACCGCCAATTGACGGCGGATTCCGCTTACGCCGATCTCGTGCTGCCGGCTACCACCGGTTTCGAAATCGAGTCCTATATGGTCTATGGCCCCATATTCCGGCTGCGGCACAAGGTTGTCGAGCCGGTCGGGGAAGCCCGCAACGACTACTTGATCATGGCCGAGCTGGCGGCGCGGCTCGGCTACGGCGAGATTTACCCGCAGACGGAGGACGAATTGATCCGGTTCGCCCTCGAGGGTTCGGGCTACACGTTGGAGGACGTGAATGCGGCCGGCGGATGGGTCAAGCTCCCCACGCCGATGATGGACTACAGGAAATGGGAGAAGGGTGGACTGAGGTCTGACGGTGAGCCGGGTTTCGACACGCCGACGGGCAAGTTCGAAATCTGGTCCACGGTCCTGGAAGACGACGGCTACGAACCGTTGCCCAAATATGTCGAGCCCACGGAAGGTCCCCTGGCCAGCCCCGAACTGGTCCAGCGTTTTCCGCTGGTGTTCAATTCCGGCGCCCGCCCGCATACCGACTTCCGCTCACAGCACCACGGCGTCGAGGGGTTGGCCAAAGACAACCCTGAACCGACCATGGAGCTCAACACCGAGGACGCCCAACGGCGTGGCATCGCGACCGGCGACATGGTCGAGGTCCGCACCGCGCGTGGCGCGGTTCCGTTCAGGGCCAGGGTCACCGACGACATCATTGGGGGCGCCGTCGAATGCAACATGGGCGGTGGCACGCCCATAGGGCCGAAGGCGTGGCGGGAGTGGAACGTCAACGAGCTCACGGACCTTGACAACTACGACGAGATCTCAGGCTTTCCGGTTTACAAGTCGTTGCTTTGCGATGTGGTCAAGGTGGCGGAGGGAACCGATGTTACGCGTCGTGCCGCCAGCCAGCCGATCAAGGTTCCCGGTCCCGCCCGTGCGAAAATCGGAAAAGAACCGCGCAGACGAATCTACCTGGACAACAACGCGACGACCCAGGTGGCGGAGGCCGTGCGCGATGCCATGCTGCCCTATTTGGAGGCCGCCTACGGCAATCCGTCCAGCATCTACGGTATCGGGCGCGACGCCGCGCAGGCCATGGAGACCGCGCGCCGTCAAGTCGCCAAACTGATCAACGCTCGTCCGCGCCGCGTTATCTTCACCGGCGGCGGCTCGGAATCCGACAACCTGGCGCTCAAGGGCATCGCCTTCGCGCACGTGCCCGCGGCCAGTCACATAGTCACCTGCGTCGCCGAGCATCCCGCCGTCCTGCGAACCTGTCAGTTCCTGGAAAAGCTCGGTTATCGGGTGACATATCTGGACGTCGACGGAGTCGGTCTGGTCGATCCCAAGCGCCTTCGCAAGACTCTTACCGACGAGACCATCCTGGTCTCGATCATGCTGGCCAACAACGAGGTCGGCACCGTCGAGCCGGTCAAGGAGCTGTGCGCGCTGTGCCATGACAGGGGCGTCCTGTTCCACACCGACGCCGTGCAGGCGATCGGCAAGATCGAGGTCGACGTGGAGGATCTGGACGTCGACATGCTCAGCCTGTCGGCGCACAAGTTCTACGGCCCGAAGGGGGTCGGCGCTTTGTATGTGAAGAAGGGCGTCACGCTCGAGCCGCTCCTCCATGGCGGCGGTCAGGAGGGCAAGCTCAGGTCCGGAACGGAGAACGTCGCGTCCATCGTGGGCATGGGCAGGGCCGCCGAGCTCGCGGCCGCGGCCCTCAAGGACTCGAGCGAGACCCGACGGCGGCGCGACAGGCTCGAAGCCGGCATCCGCGAATTGATCCCCCAAGCCAGGCTCAATGGTCATCGCGACCAACGCCTGCCCAACACACTCAACCTTACCTTGCCGGGCCTGCGCGGCGAGTCGCTGGTGGTCGCGCTCGACCGTTACGGCATATCGCTGTCGTCCGGCTCGGCCTGCAAGTCGGGCTCGCCCGAGCCCACCCATGTGCTGCTCGCCATGGGAAGGGCCGTGGACGAGGCGCATTGCGCGGTGCGCCTCTCCCTGACCCACGCCACCACGGACCCGGACATCGACGACACCATCACGGCCCTGGCCCATGTCCTCGAAGAGCTGGAGACCACGATACGGTTCCTGCCCTGCAAGTAGGACTCCAAGTAGGACTCCATGAATGCCGTGTGGCTCCGGAGACGGGGGGCGCGGGTTCCTCGGGCCGGTGTTTGAGCGCTTTCGGCGCCTTGAGCCGCCATCTGCGACGGCCGACCACCGGGATGCCCGGGTCCTTGAGAAACTGGTCGGTCAGGTCGGCGACGAACTCAAGCCCGATTTCGTTCTCGGCGAACCCATCGCCGTTGCGAGCCAGGACCGGCTCTTCCAGCCACTGACGGATATCGGACACATCGGCCAACGATGGTGCCCTCACTCGGTCCAGGGGCTGCAAACGGCCGCGTCGCCGCGCATCACGCAGGCGCTGATCGCGCCGGTGGCGGTGTTCAGCCGCCACGCCCGCGCGATCTGGGTGTCGGCGACCAACAGGAATCCGGGCAAGAATCCGGGCGCTTCGGGGCCCGCCTGTGCCGGGGCCGGTCCCGACCGCAACCAAATCGCCGCCGCGACCAGCGCCAATCCGATCAAGAGCGCCTGTGGTGTTTTCATCGTCTCCTCCACTTTCAGGGAATCACCAATCGAAGAACCAGCCTTGCCGGGCCGGCGTCGCGCGCCCCTTGAGCATGCTCGGAAGCGCATCGTGGGCCGCACGCGGAATCACCACGGGCTCGGCACCCGCTCCGGCCTCGTCGCCGAACCCGGACTCCTGGACCTGCAATCGGTTCAACACCGAGAGCGCCGCCGCCTTGACCTGCCAGCAAGGATCGTCCAAGGCCGCCAGGGCCTGGGATTTCGCCGGCTCGCCCCCCTCATCGGCCGCGACGGCCGCATCGCCCGCGACCATGACCGCGCCCGCGCGCACGGGACACTCCGGGTGAGCAACAAGACGTTCGGCGATCCGAGGCGCCGGCGGAACTTGGCGCAGCATCGCCACGAGCAAGGCGGCATGGGGTGTCTCGCCGGCCAAGGCCGCTATCAGGACCTCACGAAGTTGTTGGCGCCGGTCCGCCTCCGCCCGTTCCAGAAAGCAGCGCACCTGATTGCGGAGATTGCTGCCCAGCGCAACGTCGCCGGGTGGCAGCGCGGCCAGCAAATCGGGCATGGCCTCGATCAGATCCCGCTGCAGGCCCTGGTAGGCGGCGAGCGCATCGGCGCCGGTGCCGAACAGGGGCGCGCTGATGCCGAGCAGGTCGATCGCGGCACGGGACTCGGGCGCGGCGGTATCCGGGCCGGGATCGGGACAGGCGAACCGGTTGGCCGGCGGCAGGTCCGCCGCCGCTCCGGCCATGGGTCCGCCCCAGGATCGCGGCGCATGGTCGATCAGCAACTCGCCGCCGAGCAGGAACCCGTCCGTGCCGACCTCGTCGATCAGTAGGGCGAGCCCGGGCAGGCCCCGTGAGCCGCGCCCGCGGCCCCAGCCGAGCCCGGGCGCGCCCAGGCTGTAGACATCATCGCCGTCTCGGTCGGCGAGCAGGCCGAAACCGTTGCCGGTGGTGCTGCCCTGGCCGAGGCTCGGCGCCGAATAGCGATCCCGCCCAGCCGAGTCGCGCAGGATTCCGACACCCAGATCGAGCCCCATGCCTTGGCCGACGCCGACCTCGAGTTGGTAGCGGTCGTCACCGTCCTGATCGTCGAGCAGCCCGACCCCGGCATGGGCGCCCTGGCCCTGGGCATACCGGATGGCCTCGTAGGAATCGGCTCCGGCCCCGTCGGCCAAGATGCCGAGGCCGTAATAATAGCCTTGCCCCTGGGCGAACTTGTCAGCCCGATAACGGTCGTCGCCGGCATCGTCGCGAAGGACGCCGGTGCCGCCAGCGCGGGCACCGCGAAAACCGAACCCGACCCCTTGGGCATAGCTGAGGCTGCCGCCACCGCGTCCGAATGGATCGGCAAGGCCATGTTCGGCGCGGTAGCGATCGTCGCCGGCGCGGTCGCGGAGTATGGCGGCCCCGAGCGGACCGGCGAAGCCCTGACCGCGCGCGCCGATTTCGTAGATGTCGTTGCCGGTCGCATCGATCAGAATGGCATAACCGGCGACGGCGGCGGCTTGCCCGAACACGCTGGCGCGATAGCGGTCGTCACCGCCACCGTCGTAGAGGATCGCGACACCGCCCAGGGCGGCGCCAAGGCCCGCGCCCGGTGAGTGGTAGCGGTCGGCGCCCGTGCGGTCGAACAGCCCGGTCAAGCCGAGCACCGCCGGGTCCTCGCCCCCGTAGCGGTCGTTTCCATCAAGATCGATCACCACCCGGACCGCGCCCATCGTGGCGGCCCCGCGCTCATAGCGGTCGTCGCCGCCGGGGTCGATGATCAGGACCGCTTCGTCCAGGTGACGGTCGGCCAGGGCCGATCCGATCCGGACCGGCCCGATCGGCGAGTCGAACCGGAGCCAGCCGATCTCGCCCCAAGTCTCGCGATCGATTTCGGCGAGCGCCGCGATCACGAAATCGCCGAACCCGACGAAGGCGGCCACCGCCTGGTCCAAGGCCGGCCTATCGATGGCGGCGATCATCGTCTCCAAGGCTTTGGTCCGCCGGGGCGGCCCGGTGATCTCGGCCAGCGCCGCCGCACCGTCGCAGCAGTCCGGCGGCCAGGCGTCCCGCAGAAGCCGGTCCGCCGCCACCATACGCGCGACCAGTTCGACGATCAGATCGGCCACCGAATCCGGCAGGCCCGCCGCCGGCCGCCACGCCGCGGCCTCCTCGTCGATCGCCTCGATCCCCGTTATCGCGGCACGGACTTCGATGTCGTCGAGCACCGCCAGGGGATCGTTCAAGATGGCGGATACCACAGGATTGATCCCGAGTGGGCGGTCTTTTCCCTGGTGGGCGATGAGGTTGGCGATGACACCGTATGAATCGCGCCCGTCGCCGCGAATATCGAGCGCGGTGGTCACCGAATCGGCGATCAACGCGCGATCCCCGGCACAACCGCCGAGGCTGAGCGCCACGCCCAGACAGGCGATCCACCTCAGTCGCGGAGGTAGCAAAACCAATAGGTCCCCCCGACCAGCCCGGCGCCGCCGATGATGTTGCCGAGCGTGACCGGAATCAGGTTGGCCAGGGTCGGGCCCAGAATCGCGCCGCCGTCCGCCCACAGGCCCAGCGGCAGGAAAAACATGTTGGCGACCGAATGCTCGAAGCCGATCGCGACGAAGGCGGTGATCGGGAACAGGATCGCCAGCACCTTGCCGGTCACCCGGCGGGCGGCGAAGCACAGCCAGATCGCCAAGCACACCAGTGCATTGCACAGAATGCCGCGGACCAGGGCGGCGGCCGGGTCCAGCTCGACCTTGGCCGCGGCGATGGCCACCGCCGTCTCCCGCACCCCGCCATCGATCACGCCCGCCACCACCACCGCCACCGCGAGCCCGGCCGCGCCCACGAAGTTGCCGAGATAGACCACCACCCAATTGCGCAGCAAAGCGGCTGTAGAGACCTTGCGATGGGCCCAGGCCATGACGATCAGGTTGTTGCCGGTGAACAGTTCGGCGCCGGCGACCACGACCAGGATCAAACCGAGGCAGAAGGCGAGGCCGCCGAGCAGCCGGGTCGGCCCCCAGCCGAGTCCGGAGCCGGTGATCGCGACCATGTAGAACAGGGCGCCGAAAGCGATGAACGCGCCGGCCAGCATCGCCAGCGCGAACAGCTTGGCCAGTCCCATCTCGGCCTTGGCCACGCCCGCCCCCTCGGCCAGCGCCGCCATCCGCGCCGGCCGGTAGGCATCGACATCGATCAGCGCTGTATCGTTCTCCATCCCCGGCCCCCAACGATCTCGAAACCGGGCGATTATCCCCGGAACCGCCGCCGGTGGAAACCGGGTTCGGACAGAGGCCGGGTCGCCCGGCGCGGTCGGTTGACAGGCGCGCGTGGCCCGTTGCCTAATCCGGCGCGGCAAAAGGAACCTTAATGACCAGCTATTTGTGCGGCATCGATATCGGCGGCACCTTCACCGATTGCGTCCTGGTCGACGAATCAGGCGGCCTGACCACCGCCAAGGTGCCCTCGACTCCGGACGACTTCGGCGCGGGCATGATCGGTGCGCTGGAAGCGGCCGCGGCCCAGCTCGGCGCGGACGCCGCCAGCCTCGGCAAATCGATCCGGATGCTGTCCCATGGCACCACCACCGGCACCAACACGGT
The DNA here is from genome assembly GCA_913045505.1 of uncultured Rhodospirillaceae bacterium. GTDB lineage: Bacteria > Pseudomonadota > Alphaproteobacteria > UBA7887 > UBA7887 > CAJWQN01. Next base: position 13,244 of record CAJWQN010000048.1, read on the forward strand.
CATCCAGAAGCATGGCGCCAAGGTCGGCCTGATCACCACCCGGGGCCATAACGACGTGATCCACATCATGCGCGGCTCGCGCGGACTCACCGGGCGCGACATCCGCCTCGTGGTTCACATCCCCGAGAGCCGCAAGCCGGACCCGATCATCCCAAAGCACCTGATCGAAGGTGTTTCCGAGCGCGTCGATTGCTTCGGCAAGGTGGTCGTGGCGCTCAACGAGGACGAGGCCCGTGACGCGATCGGGCGGCTGATCAGCGAAGGCGTTCAGGCGATCGCGGTGTGCTTTCTGTGGTCGTTCCTGGAGCCCGCCCACGAACAACGGGTCAAGCGGATGATCGCCGAGGTCGCGCCCGGCCTGTTCGTCACCTGCTCCCATGAACTGGTGCCCAAATGGGGTGAATACGAACGGACCACCGCGGTCGCGCTCAACGCCTATATCGGGCCGGTGACCAGCGGCTATCTGGCGCGGGTCGATGCCCGCCTCTCGGAACTCGGCTATGACCAGCCGCTGCAGATCACCCAATGCGCCGGCGGGACGATTTCGGTAACCAAGGCCATGGACGCGCCGCTGCTGACTTTGAATTCGGGCCCCGTTTCGGGGGTGATGGGCTCGAAATTCCTCGGCGATCAGATCGGTGCCAGGAACATCATCACCACCGACATGGGCGGCACCTCGTTCGACGTCGGCGTAATTCACGACGGCGTGCCGGCGGCGAGCTTCCGCAGCATCGTCAATCAGTACGAATATTTTCTGCCCAAGGTCGATATCCAGACCATAGGCAGCGGCGGCGGCAGCACCGTCTGGATCGAGCCCGCGACCGACACGCTCAGGGTCGGCCCGGAAAGCGCCGGCGCCGATCCCGGGCCGGTGTGCTACGGCCGGGGCGGTACTGTCGCGACGGTCACCGACGCCGATCTGGTGCTCGGCTATCTCGACCCGGACAATTTCGCCGGCGGCACCATGGCGCTCGACCGGGCCGCCGCCGAAGCCGCCATCCAAGCCCTCGCCGACCGGCTTGGTCTCGAATTGCTGGAATGTGCCGCCGGCATCGCCAAGATCGCCGAATTCCAGATGGCCGACCTGATCCGCAAGGTGACGGTCCAGAAAGGCTTCGATCCGCGCGATTTCGTGCTGTTCGCGTTCGGCGGCGCCGGGCCGGTCCATGCCGGGGTGTTCGCCCGCGAACTCGGCGTCGCCCGGGTGATCGTGCCCCAACGCGAGACCGCTTCCGTGTGGTGCGCCTTCGGCGCCGCCGCCGCCGACGTGCTCCATGTCCACGAACAGGTCGACATCATGGCGTCGCCGTTCGACGCCGGGCGGATCAACACCCGGCTCGAAGAGCTCGAGGACCGCGCGGCCGCGCAACTCGAACGCGACGGCATCGCCGCCGAGGCGCGCCGATTCGCCTTCGCCCTCGACATGCGCCACAAGGGCCAGATCAACGAAGTCGAGGTGGCGATCGCCGAGCGGTCGGTGGACGAGGCCGGTTTCGACGAACTGCGCGCCGCCTTCGTCCGCCGTTACGAACTGATCTACGGCAAGGGCGCTTCGCTGGCCGGCGCCCAGCTCGAAATCGTGACCTTGCGCTGCCGGGCCTCGGCCGCCATGCCCAAACCGCGGCTGGCGCCGGCGGATGAGATGGTGCCCGATATCCCGTCCGAAGCCCGCCGGGCACCGCGGCCGATCTACTGGGCGGAGCCGGCGATGAGCATCGAGACCCCGATTTATGACGGCTATCTCCTATGCCCCGGCAACCGGGTGGGGGGACCCTGCGTGATCGAGACCGAGGCGACGTCGGTCATCGCCCATCCCGGCCAGGCGGTGACGGTGGATGGCTACGGCAATTTCGAGATCATCGTCGAAACCGATTCCGAGGGGTGAGGGCGATGGCGCGGATCGAAGACATGACCGGCACCAATTTCGACGGGATCACCTATGGCTACGTGCCGCCTGAGGTTCTGAATATTTCGGACTCGCTCGTCCTCCACCGCGACGCCGATACCGACGTCGATCCGGTCACCTACGAAGTGATCCGGCACAATCTGTGGAACATCAACGAGGAGCACGGCGCCACCATCCAGCGCATCTCGGGCTCGCCGG
>CAJWQN010000049.1 GCA_913045505.1 uncultured Rhodospirillaceae bacterium
CGCCGTCGCCCTCGCCGCAACCGTCATATGGTGGCTCTAATGAGTCCGGACCCTAGTACGGTAGTGGGCGTTGGCGACATAGGCGAAGGCAGTATCGGCGAGGGTGAAGACCAAGCCGCCGTGACAGATGTCTTGGCTGTTGAGCATGTCCGCGCGCACCGCCATCTCCAGGCAGGCCCGCCCCGGCGCAACAGTGACTAGACGCATGGCGAGGGCGTGAAACACCCGGTCGTCGCGCCGCCTCGCCGCCGCGGCCTCGGCGACGGGCGGTGGCTCGGGCGCGGGCGTCATCAGGTGCCGGTGAATTTCGGCGGCCGCTTGTCCATGAACGCGGCCACCCCTTCGCGGTAGTCGGTGCCGTAGCCCGCGACCCGTTGCAGATTGCGCTCCAGGCGAAGCTGGCTTTCGAGGTCGTTGCCGGCGGCGGCGAGCATCGCCCGCTTGATCAGACCGATGGCGCGGGTCGGCTGGGTCGCCAGATGGCGGGCGAAATCCATCACCGTGTCCATCAGCGCCTCATCCTCCACGCATTTCCAGATCAGGCCCCAGGATTCGGCGGTCTCGGCATCGATATCGTCGCCGGTCATGGCCAGGCCCATGGCCTTCTGAAGGCCGATCAGGCGCGGCAGCATGAAGGTGCCGCCCGCGTCCGGCACCAGGCCGATCTTGACGAACGCCTGGATGAAGCGCGCCGAGCGCGCGGCGAAGGTGAGATCGCACATCAGCGCGATATTGGCGCCGGCGCCGGCGGCGACCCCGTTGACCGCCGCGATGACCGGAAGCGGCAAGCGGCGCAGGCCGAGCACCAGCGGGTTGTAATATTTCTCCAGCAGCGCGCCCAGATCGAGCTTCTCGCCGCTGGCCAGATCCCGCGCGCCCAGATCGGCGCCGGCGCAAAAGGCCCGCCCGGCCCCGGTCAGCACCAGGGCGCGGGCCTTGTCGGTCTTGACCTGCTTGATCGCGGCGCGCAACTCCTTGTGCATGTCCTCGTTGAAGGCGTTGAGCTTGTCGGGCCGGTTGAGGGTGATCACCGCAACGTCGTCGGCGATGTCGAGCAGGATGGTCTGGGTGCTCATGGCGTATCTCCTCCGATTCAGCGGCCCTTGAACGCGGCCGGGCGCTTTTCGATGAAGGCGGCGGTGCCCTCGTCCTTGTCCTCGGTCGCGAAGCAGACCTCGAACGCCCGGCGCTCGTAATCGAGGCCGGCGGTGAGGCCGCCCTCATAGGCCTCCAGCACCGCCGCCTTGGCCATGCGGACCGCGATCGGCGCCTTGGCGGCGATGGTCGCGGCCAACTCCAGGGCCCGATCCACAACCAGTTCGGGCGGCACCACTTCGGCCACGAGGCCGGTCCGGAACGCGGTGTCCGCGTCGATCATCTCGCCGGTCAGCGCCAGCTTCATGGCCAGGGCCTTGCCGATCGCGCGCGGCAGACGCTGGGTGCCACCGGCGCCGGGAATGATACCGAGATTGATTTCGGGCTGGCCGAAGCGCGCGTCGGCGCCGGCGATGATGATGTCGGTGGCCATCGCCAGTTCGCAACCGCCGCCCAGCGCGAAGCCGTTGACCGCCGCGATCAGCGGTTTGGGGAAGCTCCTGATCGCCAGCCAATTGCTCATGCGGGTATCGGTGATCATCGACGACAGATCATGGGCGTTGAGTTCGGTGATGTCGGCGCCGGCCGCGAAGGCGCGCTCGTTGCCGGTGACCACGACCGCGCGCACCGACTCTTCCGCCGCCGCCGCGCCCAAGGCCGCGGCCAATTCCACCATCAATTGGCCGCGCAGCGCGTTGAGCCGTTCGGGCCGGTTCAGGGTCAGCAGCCGAACATGGGGCAAGGGATCGGAAATCAGAATGTCTTGAGACTCGGCCATCGGCTGCTCCTCCGGGGGTGGCATGGCGCTGGTCTAGCCCAAATGCCCGGGCCTGAAAAGCCCGGCTGGCGGCGGGCGCGGTCGTGGGCTAGGGTTTGGCCCAGAGAGCATCGGGATGGTCCATGTCAGGATAGTTGTCGTCGCCGGCGCGTTCGGCCTGGGCGCCGATGGGGTGATGCTCGGCCTCGGCCTGCTGTTGCGCGCGGTCGGGATCTAGGGGATGGCGGCCCCCGGTCCGAAATTCCTATGGAACGGCCCGGAAGAGTCGCGACTTACGGTGGCGTTGGCCCATGGCGCCGGGGCGGCGATGGACGCGGCGTTCATGGCCGCCTTCGCGCAAGGGTTGGCCGATCATGGCCTCCGGGTGGCGCGGTTCGAGTTTCCCTATATGCGCGCCCGGCGCGCCGACGGCGGGCGCCGTCCACCCGACCGGGCGCCGGTTTTGATCGCCTGCTGGCATGAAGTGATCGCGGCGCTGGGCGACCCGTCGCGGCTGGTGATCGGCGGCAAGTCCATGGGTGGGCGGATCGCGAGTCTGATCGCCGACGAGGCCGAGGTCGCCGGACTGGTCTGTCTGGGCCACCCGTTTCACCCGCCGGGCCGGCCCGAGAAAACCCGGACCGCCCATCTCGCGGCGCTGACCACTCCAACCCTGATCGTCCAGGGCGAGCGCGATGCCCTCGGCAATGCCGCCGACCTGGCCGGCTATAGCCTGTCGCCCGCGATCCGCCTTCACTGGTGCGCCGACGGTGATCATGGGTTCAAGCCGCGCAAGGTCTCGGGCCACACCGAGGCCGGCAACTGGACCACGGCGATCGCGGCGATCACGGAATTCATCGCTGGTCTGTGATCGGCGCCGTGACAGCGGGATGGCGGCGGCGTACGATCCCGCCATCGAGGGGGAGGTCAGGCATGGCGGGGGCCAAACGCCGATTGGCGGCGATTCTGAGCGCGGACGTGGCTGGTTACTCACGTCTCATGGGCGCTGATGAAGAGGCGACGGTCGCCGCAGCCCAGGCATCCCCTCTTGGCATAGTCCCGCTTCATACAATAGTGATTCGCGCGATCGCTCTTTGAATCAAAACGGGTTTTCAGAACGCCTTTCTACTAAGTGGAAATCTTTCGACATGCGTCACGCCAGCGTAGATGCAGCGCCGAAAATTGTTCTTTTCGATCAGCATCATAAAATGCGATTAGCGCCTCGTGACATTGGATGAGGTTAAATAGGGAATCATACATGACGGCCATCGCGTCCAAGGACAGTTTCTCCTGACGCTCCAGATAGCAGCACTTTTCGTTAGTTAGCCAACTTTTCGTCCAGTCATCAACTGGACCGCCGATCCTTGATAACTCATCTTGCTGTTTTCCACTTAGATTACGAAATACCTTATTTGCTTTTGCGTAGTAACTGCCGATGAATTTCGCAAGTTCTTTGTGGTCTGATTGCCGCGTCAACCAGGAGAATCGCACGGTTTGTCCATAGCGATGCGAAACGTGTCAAAGCACTCATCCGAGATTTCACCAATAATTGCGACCGGCGGGCGCCCGTGATCAGCCGCGCAATTCCTGATCGGCGAGGTCGGCGATGAACATGTGGCCCGGGGCGTGGGTGATGGCGATGTCGGGGCGGCTGTTCATGATCACCGCCTGGGGGGTGACGCCGCAGGCCCAGAACATTGGCACTTCATCCGCGTCAACCGGGACCGCATCGCCGAAATCCGGGCGGTCGAGGTCGCCGATGCCGATCGCGGCCGGGTCGCCGACGTGAACCGGGGCACCGTGGGCGCGGGGGTAGTCGCCCGTGATCTCGACTGCGGTCACCGTCCGCCGGCGCGGCACCGGGCGCATCGAGACCACCATCGGCCCGGCGAAGCGCCCGGCCGGGGCGCAAGCGATGTCGGTCACGTACATCGGCACGTTCGAGCCCCGCTCGATATGGCGGAGCGGCAGGCCGGCAGCGCGGAGCGCGTTCTCGAACGTGAACGAGCAGCCGATCAGGAAGCCCACGAAATCGTCCCGCCACAGATCGGAGATATCGGTGGCCTCACCGTCCAGGACGCCGTCGCGCCAGATGCGGTAACGGGGCAGGTCGGTGCGCAAATCGGCGCCGGGCGCGATTCGGGCCGGCTCCGGATCGCCGATGTCGGTCACGTCGACGATCGGGCATGGCTTCGGGTTGCGCTGGCAGAACAGCAGGAACTCGAACGCCAAAGCCTGGGGCAGGATCACCAGATTGGCCTGTACCCGGCCCATCGCCAGGCCGGCGGTGATGCCGCCAAGAGCGCCGCTCCGACAGGCCGCGCGCAGCGCAGGCGGATCGTCCCCGATGGCCACCGAACTTGCATCCATGATCCGGCCCTCCCCCGACACGATCGCTCGCCCGAGTATAGCAGGCAACCCCGGCCGCGCGGCAGCGGCAACCGTTCAATCCGGTCTTGACCTGGGATCGCGTGGCGGCCACCTTTGAGGGGCGCCAGACGGCCGGATGGTCGCCTTTTCGGGAGCCGCGTGAGCGGCGCTTCGAGGGGGAGGAAAGTCCGGGCTCCATGGGAACGCGGTGCCGGGTAATTCCCGGCGAGGGCGACCTCAGGGAAAGTGCCACAGAAAGCAAACCGCTCGCGCGTGCCTTCGGGCCCCGCGGGCAAGGGTGAAAGGGTGCGGTAAGAGCGCACCGCGCCGCCGGCAACGGCGGTGGCAGGGCAAACCCCACCGGGAGCGAGACCAAGTAGGAGCGGCGCGCCCCGAAAGCCGGCCTCGGCCGCGCGATCGGGGCCGGCTGGGTTCCCACGGCCGCCGCTCGGGTCGGTCGCGAGAGGCGCCCGGAGACGGGCGTCCCAGATGAATGGCCATCCCCTGCCTCGGGGCAGGGACAGAACCCGGCTTACAGGCCGTCTGGCGTATTCTTGCGAGCCGCCGTGGCTGTTGCTTGGATGATTCGGCGGCGGAGCCGACTCATTATTGTTCCCTTAAAGTTCTTTTCTTCGTGAAAAATTCGGCTGCCCGAATCCATGTTTGGAACAATAAATGAACATACTATAGCCATATTCGACAGATAGTGTGCCTAAAGAGATCGGGCTACTAGCCTTGGGATTTGTTCCGTCGTTCAAAGCATTCTCAGAGCCAAGCTCTTTGAATCAATCCCAAATTATGGCACTACAATCCGTTGACACCCAACAAAACCCATGATATCCCAAAAATAGTTGCAATGAAGACACGAATGCTGGAGCGGCAATTTCGGGGAGTTCGGCCCAAGCCCCAGGCGGCGCGAATCGGGGGACTGCGTGACGCTATTCGTTGGCACACATTCAAACAAAGTCGATTCGAAGGGCCGAGTTTCGGTGCCGGCGGCGTTTCGCGCCGCGCTTGGCAAGAAGTCCAAATTGTTCGCGTTTCCGTCGTTTCTGCACGAGGGCATCGAATGCCGCACCGAGGCGTTCATGGAGGCCTACAGTGATAGGATCGGCGACCTCGATCCGTTTTCCGACGCCCAGGATCATTTGGCCGAGGCGATTTTCGCCACCAGCCACGCGCTTGCCTTCGACGCCGAGGGGCGGGTGGTGTTGCACGAGACCTTGCGCGAACACACCGGAATCATTGATAGGGCGGTTTTCGTCGGCAAGGGCAAGTCGTTTCAAATCTGGGAGCCCTCCCTCCATGACAGCTTCCAGAAGCGCGCACGGACGCGCGCTCTTGCCGACCGCTTGGCGCTGCGTCAGCGCCCCCAGGCCGAGCCAATCGCTGGCGGGTCTGTGGAGAACGGCACGTGACCGATGCGAACCCCTCCCGTCGGGTCGGTCACGTGCCGGTTTTGTTGACCGAGACTCTGGCGGCGTTGGGGCCGCAAGATCACGCCCTTTATCTGGACTGCACCTTCGGCCGCGGCGGCTACACCGAGGCGCTGCTGGATTCGGCGCGGTGCACGGTCTGCGGCGTCGATCGCGATCCGGCCGCGATCGCGCGGGGCGCTGCCTTGGTGGACGCCTTTCCGGGTCGCCTGACACTGATCGAGGGCCGATTCGCCGACCTCGAAGACCTGTTGTCGGCCAGGGGTATCGGGGTCGTGGACGGCGGCATCGTTTTCGATCTCGGCGTTTCGTCTGACCAGATCGACGATCCCGGCCGCGGATTTTCGTTTCGCCGCGACGGCCCCCTGGACATGCGGATGGGCGCCGACGGCCCCAGCGCGGCTGATTTGGTCAACGGCGCCGGCGAGGCGGAGTTGGCCGACATCATCGCCAAATATGGGGGTGAGCGCCGGGCGCGACGGGTGGCGCGGGCGATCGTCGCGGCGCGGGCCAAGCGGGCGATCCTGGGCACCGGCCGGCTCGCGGCGGTGATCCGCGCGGTCGTGCCCCAGGCCGCGGACGGTATCGACCCGGCGACCCGGACCTTCCAGGCGCTCCGAATTTACGTGAACGACGAACTGGAGGAACTGGCACGCGGGCTGGCCGCGGCCGAACGGCGGCTCGCCGCCGGCGCGCGCCTGGCGGTGGTATCGTTCCACTCCCTGGAGGATCGCCTGGTCAAGCGGTTCCTGCGCGAACGGGCCGGGGCGGCACCACGCCCCCACCGCCATCGCCCGGCGCCTCAATCGGCGGCCCGAGCGCCGTCGTTTCGTCTTCTCCACAAGCGGCCGATTCGGCCGGGCACCGTCGAGATCGCTGGCAACCCGCGCGCCCGCTCGGCGCGGTTGCGTGCCGCCGAGCGCACCGCCGGGGCGCCCTGGCCGGCGCCCGATGACCCGAGAGCCGCCGCGTGAGCCGGCGCGGCATCGTGGTCTGGGCATCGATTCTGGGAGTCGCCAGCATGGGGCTCTATCACGTCAAGTATCGGGTCCAGGGCCTCGAGCACCAGTTGACCGCGGCCCGAAGCGCGCTCGAGACCGAACAGGCGGCGATTCACGTGCTCGAAGCCGAATGGGCTTATCTCAACCGGCCCGAGCGGCTGCAGGCCCTGGCCGAACGCCATCTCGCCATGACGCCGGTCACCGCCGGCCAGATCGTCGACCTCGACCGGCTTCCCTATCGGGGCCGGGACGGGGACGCGGCGGCGGTGACGCCATGAATGGGCGCGACGTCCGATCGGCCGGCGACAGCGGTTCGGACCCGCGCCCCGGCTGGTCCGGCGCGGTGCGGCTGGAAGGCAGCGGCAAGACTCTGCTCGACGTTGGCCGTGACCGGTTGCTGATCGCGGCCAGCCTGTTCGCGTTGGGCTTCCTGATCTTGTCTGGCCGCTTGGTCGAGGTGGCATTGCTGGGCGACTCCTCCGCCTCCATCGTCGCCACGGCACAGCGCGGCGGGGCCGCCGTGACCCGAATGGCCCGCGCCGACATCATTGATCGCAACGGCTTCTTTCTGGCGACCAGCCTGACCACCCAGTCGCTCTATGCCGATGCCCGGCTGGTCCGCGATGCCGCCGCCACCATGGCCCGATTGCGCGAGGTGCTGCCCAAACTCGACGGCAAGACGGTGCGCGACAAGCTTGCCTCGGGCCGCGGTTTTGTCTGGATCAGGCGCAATCTCACCCCACGCCAAGTGGCCGCGGTCAACAATCTGGGCGAGCCGGCCCTGGCGTTCCTGGCCGAACAGCGCCGGGTCTATCCGCACGGGGCGCTCGCCGCTCACGTGATCGGATATGCCGGGATCGACAATCGCGGCCTCGCCGGCATCGAGCGCGCTTTTGACGAGCGCCTGCTGGGCGCGCCGGGCGAGCCGTTGCGCCTGAGCCTCGACCTCCGCTTTCAGCACGTGCTGCGCGAGGAATTGGCGGCGGCGGTCGAAAGCTTCCGCGCCATCGGCGCGGCCGGCGTGGTGCTCGACGTCGATACCGGCGCGGTCGCGGCCATGGTCAGCCTGCCGGATTTCGATCCCAACCGACCCGGCACGGGTGACCGCGAGGCGCTGTTCAACCGCGCCAGCCTCGGCACCTACGAGATGGGCTCGACCTTCAAGTCGTTCACGGTCGCGATGGCGCTCGATGCCGGTGCGATCGGGATCGGCGACGGCTACGACACCACTGAGCCGCTGCGCCTGGCCCGCCACACGATCCGGGATTTTCACGCCGAGAGCCGGTGGCTGTCGGTGCCTGAAATCTTCATCCATTCGTCCAACATCGGTGCCGCCAAGATGGCCCTGGCCATGGGCACCGAACGGCAACGCGCTTATCTGGACCGGTTCGGCTTGCTCGGACCCGCGCCGATCGAATTGCCGGAAGTGGCCCAGCCCCTGGTTCCGGACCCGTGGCGGGACATCAACACCGCCACCATCGGCTTCGGCCACGGCATCGCGGTCAGCCCGATCCAACTCGCCGCCGGCATCGCGGCCCTGGTCAACGGCGGCATCCGTCATGCGCCGTCTCTGCTGTGGCGCGACGCGGACGCGGTCCTGGCCGGGGTGCCGGCGATCAGCCCCAGGACCTCGCGCACCATGCGTCAACTCATGCATCTGGTGGTGGCCCATGGCACCGGCCGCAAGGCCGCCACGGCCGGATATCCGGTCGGCGGCAAGACCGGCACCGCCGAGAAGATCGGCGAGAACGGCTACGATCGGCGTCGTCTGGTGTCATCCTTCGTCGGCGTGTTTCCGATCAACAGACCCCGCTACCTGGTGCTGGTGTTGCTCGACGAGCCCAAGGGCAACGATCAGACCCATGGCTACGCCACCGGCGGCTGGACGGCCGCGCCGGTGGTCGGGCGGGTGATCGCCCGCATCGGCCCGTTGAGCGGGATCGCGCCGGTCGAACTGCCCGAACCGGGGGAGGATTCGGGCACCGAGCCCGGCATGCTGCGGGTCAATCTCGACGGCAGCGAGATCCGGCTTGCGGCTTTCTGAGCTGATCGAAGATGTTCCCTTGGTTCCCGCCAGCCGTCCGCCGGATCCGAACGTCACCGGCCTCACCTGCGACAGCCGGGCGGTCGAGCCCGGCTATCTGTTCGCGGCGTTCGCCGGCAGCCGTGCCGACGGCGCCGATTTCATCGACGACGCCATCGCACGGGGCGCGGTCGCGGTTCTGGTCGCGCCCGACATGAACCGCCGTGAGCCGATCGCGGCGGCGGTGATCGCCGATCCCAACCCGCGGCGGCGCTATGCGCAGCTCGCGGCGCGGTTTTATGCCGACCAGCCACGCACCATCGCCGCCGTCACCGGCACCAACGGCAAGAGTTCGGTGGTTTCGTTCTTGCGCCAGATTTGGACCCGGCTTGGCCGCCCGTCCGCGAGTCTCGGCACCCTTGGCATGGAGTCCGACCGCATCCAATCGCCGGTGCGCCTGACCACGCCCGACGCGGCGCTTCTGCATTTGCGACTCGCCGAACTGGCCCATGCCGGGATCGACCATCTGGCTATCGAAGCGTCCAGTCATGGGCTCGATCAGCACCGGATCGACGGCGTGCGAATCGGCGCCGCGGCGTTCACCAACCTGACCCGTGACCATCTCGACTATCACGGCTCGATCGCAAGCTATTTGGCGGCCAAGCGACGATTGTTCGAATCGGTGATGGCGCCCGGCGGCGTCGCCGTGCTCAACGCCGAATCCCCGGAATTCGAAGGGCTGGCCCAAGCTTGTTGGGCCAAACGCCATCGGGTGATCGCCTATGGGCGCCATGCGCCCCGCAGTCATCGAGCGGTCACCCTGGCCGATCTGGTGCCAACGCCCCGTGGCCAGCGGCTGACGATCGAAGCCGACGCGGCACGGTGGACGGGCGAGGTTCCCTTGATCGGATCGTTCCAGGCCGACAACCTGTTATGCGCGGCCGCTCTGGCGATCGGCTGCGGTGACGACGCGGAGGCGGTGCTGGAGGCGCTGCCCGGACTTACCGGCGTGCCGGGCCGGGTCGAGCGGGTGGCGACCTTGGCCAACGGCGCCAGTATCTTTGTCGATTACGCCCATACGCCGGATGCCCTGCGGGCATTGCTGACGGCGTTGCGCGATCACGTCACGGCTCGATTGTGTGTGATTTTCGGTTGCGGCGGCGAGCGCGATCCCGGCAAACGGGTGCAGATGGGGCAGGCTGCGGCCGCGCTCGCCGACCGCGTCATCGTGACCGACGATAATCCACGCGGCGAGGACCCGGCCGCGATTCGCGCCGCCGTGCTTGCCGGCTGCGCCGACGCCGAAGAGATCGGTGATCGTGCTCAGGCCATCGTCGCCGCGATCCGCGAGCTGGAGCCTGGGGATTTGCTGGTGATCGCCGGCAAGGGTCACGAAACCGGCCAAATCGTGGCCGGCACCACGATCCCGTTCGATGACGCCGAAGTCGCGCGCCAGGCGGTGCGTTCGCTGGCCGGTGCCGGCTTCCGATGAGCCGGATCGACTCAGCCGTGCTGTGGACCGGCAGCGATGCCGCGGCCGCCACCGGGGGCACGGCGGCCACGTCATGGGCCGCCCGCGGCGTTTCGATCGACAGCCGCGGCTTGTCCAGCGGCGACCTGTTCATCGCCCTTCAAGGCCCCAATTTCGACGGCCATGAGTTCGCCGCCGACGCCATCGATGCCGGCGCGGCGGCGGCGGTCGTGGCCCACGTCCCGGATCGGGTCGGCGATCGGGCGCCGTTACTGATGGTCGAGGATACCGCCGCGGCGCTCCGCGCGCTCGGTCAGGCCGGGCGCGACCGATCCGCGGCCAAGGTGGTCGGCGTGACCGGCTCGGTCGGCAAGACCGGCACCAAGGAGATGCTGGCGCTGGCGCTCGGGGCGCTGGGGCCGACCCATGCCAACCGATCGAGCCACAACAACGCCATCGGGGGGCCGTTGACCCTGGCCCGTCTGCCCATCGGGGCCGACAATGCCGTGGTCGAGATGGGCATGAATCACCCGGGCGAAATTCTGCCGTTGAGCCGAATGGCGCGTCCCGACGTGGCCGTGATCACCAATGTCGAGGCGGTGCATTTGGGTTTCTTCGAGGACCTCGCCCAAATCGCCGATGCCAAGGCCGAAATTTTCGCCGGTATGGGCGGCGCCGGCGCCGCCGTGCTCAACCGTGACAATCCACAATACGACCGCCTTGCCGCCGCCGCCGCGCGCGCCGGCGTCGCGCCGGTGATCGGGTTCGGCACCGGCCCGGATTGTGCCGTGCGCTTGGCGGGCTACGAGGCCGAGACCGGCGGCAACCGCGTGGTTGCCGAAGTCGATGGCCGGTTGGTGGCGTACCGGCTCAAGCCCGACGGCCATCATTGGGCGATCAACAGCTTGGGCGTGCTCGGCGCCGTCTTGGCCCTCGGCGGCGATGTCGCCAGGGCCGCGGCCGCGCTCGACCGCCTGGCCGCGCCCCCCGGCCGTGGGGCGCGCCACTGGATCGACCTCGGCGACGGCCCGCTGGTGCTGATCGACGACAGCTACAACGCCAGCCCGGCTTCGATGCGGGCCGCGATCGAGACCCTGGCCGTGGCGCGCACGGGTCCCGGCGGCCGGCGGATCGCCGTGCTCGGCGACATGCTCGAACTGGGCGCGGAAGAGACCGCGTTTCACGCTGCCTTGGCCGGTGATCTGGAGTCCGCGGGGATCGATCTCTCGTTCACGGTCGGCCCGCGCATGGCGCATCTTCATCGGGCGTTGCCGAGCGCCAGGAGGGGCGGCCATGCCGAAGCCTCCGGCCAGATCATCACCGCGGTCCTGTTCGCACTCGGACCCGGCGACGTGGTGTTGGTCAAGGGTTCGCTCGGCAGTCGCATGGGCCAAGTGGTCGAGGCCCTGCTCGCCGCCGGCGATCAGCCGGCACCGCAGGCCGCGGCCGGCGGGGCATGAGGCGGGACGACCGGCCGTGCTGTACAATATTCTGGCGCCGTTGTCTGACGAGTTCGGCCTGTTCAACCTGTTTCGCTACGTCACCTTCCGGACCGGCGGCGCCATCATGACGGCCCTGGTCGTGAGCTTCTTGATCGGTCCGGCAATGATTCGCTGGCTCAAAGTCAGGCAAGGCAACGGTCAGCCAATTCGTGACGACGGCCCGGAATGGCACCTGACCGCCAAGGTCGGAACGCCGACCATGGGTGGATTTCTGATCCTGATCGCGGTCACGCTCAGCACCCTGCTATGGGCCAATCTCAGCAATCAGTTCGTCTGGATCGTGCTGTTGGTGACTCTCGGCTTCGGCATGGTCGGCTGCGCTGACGACTATATCAAGGTGATTCGCCAGCACCATTCGGGACTGCCGGGCCGGATCAAGCTGGGAGTGCAGCTCCTGGTTGGCGCGGTGGCCACGATCTGGGTGATGAACGCCCTTCCCACCGAGCTCGCCTCCGGAATCTCGATCCCGTTCTTCAAGTCGGTGTTGATCAATTTCGGCTGGATGTTCGTGCCGTTCGCCGTGCTGGTCATGGTCGGGGCGTCGAACGCGGTCAATCTGACGGACGGTCTCGACGGCCTGGCGATCGTGCCGATCATGATCGCCGCGGCCTGCTTCGGGATCATCTCCTATCTGGTCGGCCATTCCGTGTTCGCCAACTATTTGCATGTCAATTTCGTGCCCGGAACCGGAGAACTGGCGGTGTTTTGCGGCGCCCTGGTCGGCGCCAGCCTGGGCTTCCTGTGGTTCAACGCGCCGCCCGCGATGGTGTTCATGGGCGATACCGGCAGCCTGTCGGCGGGCGGTGCCCTGGGCGTGATCAGCGTGATCACCAAGCATGAGTTGGTGCTCGCGATCGTTGGCGGGCTGTTCGTGCTCGAGGCGGTGTCGGTGATCGTCCAGGTGGTCTCGTACAAGACCACCGGCCGGCGTGTGTTCCGGATGGCGCCGCTGCATCACCATTTCGAGAAAAAGGGTTGGCGGGAGGCGACCATCGTCATCCGATTCTGGATCATCGCCTCGATCCTAGCGCTGGCCGGGCTCGCCACCCTGAAGCTGCGTTAGCGCGATGGTTCCGATCACGGCCTTCAAGGACCAGACGGTGGCGGTGCTCGGGCTCGGCCGCTCGGGCCTGGCGACCGCGGCGGCGCTTCTCGCCGGCGGCGCCCGGGTGGTCGGCTGGGACGATGCCGAGGCCCGGCGGAAAGCGGCCTCGTCCCGGAATGTCACTGTCGCCCCGCTCACCGCCGAGGTGATCGCCGGCGCCCGCTGCCTGGTGCCGAGCCCGGGAATCCCGCTCCACCACCCGGCGCCGCATCCGGCCGTCGCCCTGGCCCGGACGGCGCGGATCGATGTGATCGGTGACATCGAGCTGCTGGCGCAAGCGGCGCCCTCGGCGCGCTTCGCCGCGGTCACCGGCACCAACGGCAAATCGACGGTGACCGCGCTGCTCGGCCATATTTTGCGCGCGGCCGGCCACGATGCCCTGACCGGCGGCAATCTGGGCCTGCCGGCGCTGTCACTGGCGCCGCCGGGGGCCGGAACCGTGTACGTGCTTGAATTGTCGTCCTATCAACTGGATCTGACCGCGACCTTGGCACCCGAGGTCGCGGTGCTGATCAACATCAGCCCGGACCATCTCGACCGTCATGGCGGCATGGACGGCTATGTCGCCGCCAAGAAGCGCATCTTCGCCCGCCAGCGCAGCGATCAGGCCGCGGTGGTCGGGGTCGATGATCCGATCGCCGCCGCCATTTGCCGGGAATTGCGCCAACGGGGCCAACAGAGGGTGATCCCGATTTCGGCCACCGGTCCGGTGGCCGGGGGCGTGTTCGCGGTTGATGGACGCCTGATTGACGATACCGAGGGCCGCGGCGAAGCGGTGGCGAATCTGGCGCCGATCGTCACCTTGCCGGGTATGCACAATTGGCAGAACGCGGCCGCCGCCTTTGCCGCCGCCCGCGCCCTCGGGGTCGCGCCCGGCCGCGCCGCCCAGGATTTGCCCGGCTATCCCGGACTCGCCCACCGCATGGAGCTGGTCGCGGTGATCGACGGCGTGCGCTACGTCAATGACAGCAAGGCGACCAACGCCGCCGCTGCCGGCCAGGCCCTGGCCTGCTACGACTCGGTCTACTGGATCGTCGGCGGCCGGGCCAAGCAGGATGAATGGGAGGCCTTGGCGCTGCATTTGGATGGGGTGGCGCGGGCATTCCTGATCGGCGAGGCCTCGGAGCGTTTGGCCACGGCGCTGACGGGGCGGGTCCCGGTCGAGCGAAGTGGTAATTTGGCGACAGCGGTGGCTCAGGCGAGCAGCGCCGCGCTCGACGAGGGCCGCGCCGACCCGGTGGTTCTGCTGTCACCGGCCTGCGCGTCGTTCGACCAGTTTGCCGATTTCGAGGCTCGCGGAGCGGCGTTTCGGACCCTGGTGGAGGCCTTGCCCGGCGCGCGCGGCGGTGGCGGCACCGAGGCCGTGGCGACATCGGCACCGGTGCGCGCGGAGGCTTTCCTATGATCGCGGTGCCCAGGACCGACACCAGCCTGCTCGGGCGTTGGTGGTGGACGGTCGATCGCTGGACAGTGGTCGCCCTGGCCTTGCTGACCGGCATCGGCGCGCTGATGGTGATGGCGGCAAGCCCGCCGATCGCCGATCGCATCGGCCTTGGCCATTTTCATTTTTTTCAGCGCCATCTGGTGTTCTTGGCCCCCGCCGCCGCGGTGATGTTCGCGGTCTCGCTGCTCTCTCCGACCGGGGTTTGGCGGGCAGCGTCCGTGGTCCTGGTGATCGCCCTGCTGTTGAGCGTGGCGACGCTCCTGATCGGTGACGAGGTGAAGGGCGCGCGCCGCTGGCTTCAGATCGGCGGATTTTCGTTCCAGCCGTCCGAGATGATCAAGCCCGCCTTCGCCGTGGTCGCCGCTCGCCTGTTCTCGATTCAGCGCCAAGATCGCCGCTTTCCAGGCGATCTGATCGCCATCGGCCTGTTCCTGGCGGTGGTCGGGATCCTGGCTCTGCAACCTGATTTCGGCATGGCGGTGGTGGTCTCGGGAGTGTGGTTCGCGCAATACTTCATGGCCGGCCTGCCGCTGATCTGGGTCGGGGCGCTGGTTGGCATCGGCATCGCCGGGATCGGCGCCGGTTACGCCCTGCTGCCCCATGTCCAGATCCGGATCGACCGGTTTCTGAATCCGGAGTCCGGCGACAGCTATCAGGTCGATATGTCGCTGCAGGCATTTTCCAGCGGTGGCATGTTCGGCCGCGGCCCGGGCGAGGGCGTGGTCAAGGGCAGCCTGCCCGACGCCCATGCCGATTTCATCTTCGCCGTGGTCGGCGAGGAATTCGGTCTGCTGGTCTGCCTGGCCATTGTCGGCCTGTTTGCGTTCGTCGTTCTGCGCGGCTTCGCCCGGGCGATCCAGGAAGAGAGCCTTTTCGTCATGCTCGCGGCCGGCGGACTGCTGACTCAGTTCGGCTTGCAAGCCCTGCTCAATATGGCGGTGACCCTGCACTTGGTGCCGACCAAGGGGATGACGCTGCCGTTCATCTCCTATGGCGGTTCGTCGCTGATCTCGCTTGCCTTGGCCATGGGCATGGTTCTGGCCCTGACCCGGCGGGGCAGCGGCGCGCGGAGCGATCTGTGAGCCGGCGCGCCTCCTTGAGGATCATACCCAAGAGCGTGTCCGGATCAC